>DASUFH010000252.1:0-9960 GCA_036274645.1 Terriglobia bacterium | reverse complement strand
GGGACGCCCTGCCGCGAAGCGATCGCTCCCCATTCCTCCGCCTTCTTCCGCTTTTCGGCCAGGTCCTGTTCGAGATACTCGTGGTACCGGGGAAATCGGGCAAAGAGATCCTGCGTTTCCGGAACGACGTAGTCGAGCTTGTGGAAGAACGTGAGGCGCGCGCCCTTGGCGGCCGCCACCGGCAGTAGCGCTTCGAGCGCAGCGCGGCAGGCTGCGCTGAAATCGGTGGGAAACAGGATACGGGTGATGGCGTTCAGCGGCCGGGTTTCGCCGTTGACGACAAAAAGCGGGGTTTCCGACTGCAGCGCGACACTTTCCGCAAAGCTGCCCAGCACGGCCCGCGCGACTCCGGTCCTGGCGTTCGAGCCCAGGGCAATCAGGTTGGCTCCGGTTTCCCGCGCGTATGCGAGCAGACACCCGGCGCTGCGGTGGAGAGAGAATTCTTCCTGCACGAGCGTCTTCGGGGGCCGGATTCCGGTGAGTCCGGTTTCGCCCGCCCAACTCGCAATCGTCCGTTCCACTTCGGCCCGGTGTTCGGCCGAATGCGGTTCGAAGAGATCCGCGGGAACGCGGATCTGATCGGGACTGACCACGGTGACGGGTTCGACGTCGGCGTCGAGACCCCGCAGAAGTACGCTGAGGGCTTCGGCGGTTTTGATCTGCAGGCGTTTGTGCTGTGGCGCCGGATCGACCGCCCACAGTACGTGAAAATGTTTCGCCATGGATCGAGTCTAGCAGTTCGATTCGAGGGATACGAAAGCGGAATTGTTCCGGTTTTGCCGGCGGCAATAAAGGAGCCAATAAAAAAGCCCCTCCCTGGCGGGAGGGGCTTTTGTTGCAGTCTGGTTACTTCGCGGTGTTCAGTGTGAACGCGTACAGCCTGGGGCCGCCGCCTCCCGGAGCCGCTCCGCCCGGAGCGCCGGGACCGCGTCCGCCGCCACCGCCACCGAAACCCTGCGCTGCGGCTGCGGTCGGTTCGCCCTGAGGCGCCGGCGCTCCGCGACCCTGCGCGGCCGCGAAGTTATTGCCACCGAAACCGCCCGCGCCCGCTCCGCCGCCGAATCCACCGCCGCCGAAACCGCCGGCGCCACCAGCGCCGCCAGGTCCGCCGGGGCCGCCACGGCCGCCGCCGGGAGCTCCCGGGCCGCCCCGACCGGCGCCGCCACCCGGCGCGCCAGGCGCGCCTGCGCCGCCTCGGCCACCACGTCCGGCGCCACCGCCCGGCGCGGCGCCACCACCACCGCCGAATCCGCCGCCACCCCGTCCGGCCGCTGCGCCGGTTCCGGCCATGAACGCGATGTACTGTTTGCCATCGAGCATGTACGTGATGGGCGCTCCGGCGCCGTTCTGTCCTACCTGAAGGTCAGCGATTCGTTCCCCCTTGTCGGCGCTGTACACATAGAGCCGGCCGCTGGGCTGCATATGGAAGACGAGATTCGACGCCGTCGTGAAGACACCGCCATCGGTGATGCTTCCGCCCGAAGCAAACCAGCGCTCCTTCTGCGTGACCGGATCCCAGGCGCTCAGAATGGCGCCGCGTCCGCCGCCGCCCTGCCGCACCGGTCCCCACGTGGGCGGATTGGCCACCGGCGCTCCGCCGCGTCCGAGGTTCAGGCCGAAGTTTTGCCGCCCGGGCGTTGGCGTGTAGCTCGTGGCCGCCGTAAAGCTGAAGGTGCTGTCCGGACTGATGCTGACGTAAACCAGTCCCGTCTCCGGGCTGTACGACATCGGTGACGAGTTGTGCATCTGCACCGGGTGGACCGTCACACCTCGCTCCGCGGTGTAATACGCTTCGTCGACGATCTGCGGACGTCCGGTCTTCGGATCGAGTCCCTTCGCCCAGCTGACCAGCGACATGGGCGCTCCGGAAATGAATTCACCGGTGATGCGGTCGATCACGTAAAAGAAGCCGTTCTTGTTGGCCTGCATCACAACCTTGCGGGTCTTCCCGTCGATCTGGATGTCGGCCAGGGTCAATTGCTGAACGGCGTCGTAGTCCCACTGGTCGCCGGGAGTGCACTGGTAGTGCCACTTCAGCTGACCCGTCGTCATGTCGATCGCAATGATGGATGCGACATACAGATTGTCGTGCTTCGAACCTTTGACGTTGCGAATGTCGAGCGCCCAGGGCCCGCCATTCCCGGTTCCGACATAGAGAAGGTTGGCGTCCGGATCGATGGACATGCTGTCCCAGATCGAGCCGCCGCCTCCGTACTTCCACCATTCGCCGGCCCAGGTCTTGGCCGCCGCTTCCATGGCCTTGTTCTCAAACCCCTTTGAAGGGTCGCCGGGCGTGATGTAGAACTTCCAGGCTTCCTTGCCGGTGTTGGCGTCAAACGCGGAAACGTATCCGCGGAACGGCTGAAACTCGCCACCGGCGTTGCCAATGAAAACCTTCCCGTTGGCGGCGCGCGGCGCCATGGTGACGGCGTAAGCGGAAATTTCACCCTCTTTGGTTTCGGGAATCGCGCGGGAAGACCACAGCACCTTGCCGGTTGCGGCGTCGAGAGCCTCGAGACGCCCGTCGATGACGGGCACGAAGATCTTTCCTTCGTACAGGGCGAGGCCACGGCTCAGCACGCCGCAGCAGAGACGCGATCCCGGATTGGCCTTCATCGCCGGATCGATCGTCGGCTCGTAGCGCCAGATCTCCTTGCCGGTTCTCGCGTCCACGGCAAAAGCGATGCTCCAGTTCGTGACGCCGTAGAGCACACCGTTGGCGTAAAGCGGAGTCGTCTCCTGCTTGGTGCCGATGCCGGGTCCGATGTCGTAAGCCCAGGCCTGCGTCAGCTGGCCGACGTTCGACGCGTTGATCTGCGTGAGCGTGCTGTACCGTTGTTCATAGTAGCCTTGCCCGTAGGTCAGCCACTCGGAACCCTTGGCCGCGCTTTTCAAGGCGTTGTAGTCGACCCGCTGGGTCTGAAAGGCCAGCGTGGTTGTCAGGATGATCATCGGGACTGCGAAAAGCAGCCACTTCATTCGCTGTTGCTTCATGTTGCTCCCTATATTCACCAAAAAGGTCCTAGTCGGATACCAGACCGCTTCGCGGGGTGTCAAGGTCTTTGGGGAAATTGGGGACAGAGAGCAATTACACGTTGCGAAGTCGGACACAAGACGATTGCGCGTTCAACGCGTAATTGCTCTCTGTCCCCAATTTTCCCCATTTAGAGTTCGGAGATCATTCCCGTACTGTCCGCGAAACTGTCCTGTTCGATACCGAACTTGTTCAGCAGGGTCAGGTGGACGTTGGCCAGGCGGGTTCGTTCCGCCGGACTGACGAACTGGCCGCCCCGCTTCATCCGGCCGGCGCCGCCACCCGCAACGACCGTGGGGATCGGCCAGTTGCTGTGTTTGTCGCTGTTGCCCATGTTGGAGCCGTAGAGAAAGATCGAATGATCCAGCAGTGAGCCGTCGCCATCGCGCGTCGACGCCATCTTCGCGAGGAAGTCCGCAAACATCTGCATGTGCCACGTCTGGATCCTGGCCACCCTGGCCATCTTGTCCGGCTCGTTGGCGTGATGTGAGACGGGATGGAACGAGTCGGGAACCCCGATGTGGTTGTAGGTCTGGTTGCTGCCTTCCGCCACCATGAAGAACGAGGCGACGCGAGTGATGTCGGCCTGCAACGCCAGAGCGATCAGATGGAACATCAGTTCCACCTGCTTGCTGAAATCGTCGAGCGGCCCCGGCGGCGGCGCCTCGGGCGCCTTGATCCTTGAAAGATCGTTTTTCATGGCCTCCGACTCGCGCTCGACCTTCCGAACGCTATCGAGATAATTCTCCAGCACCGCTTTGTCGCCGGGACCCAGTTCACTCTGCAAAGCCTTTGTGCCATCCATGATGAGATCCAGAAGGCTGTTCGTTTCCTGGATACGGGAGATGCGATTCGCAGGTGTCACGTCCTCTCCAAACAGCTGGATGAACACATTGCGGGGGTTGTATTCCATCTTCAACGGTGTGTTTTCATTGAACGACACTGTAATCGCTGTTGCTGTGCCGTTGCCGGCCGCCTGCTGGACGGTGGTTTCCGATGCGACTTCAAGACAGGGAATCGCCGTTCCCTGGCCGATCTTTTTCGCGATCATCTGATCGATGGTTGTCCCACTGCCGCAGTTCAACCACGTGCCCGGATTCCGGGTGTGCCTGCCCGCGCCGGCAGGGTTGTCGAGATTTCCAATGACGGAAACGTATTTCTTGAACGGTTCCAGCGGTTGCGTGATCGTGTTCAGCCGGAAACTGTCGCCCGAACCGCTCGGCGTCCAGCGATCCGCTTCAGGTCCCAGCTTCGTTTCGAACTGGATGGCGCCATGAGGCAGATAAAAGAACCCGGCGCGCAGCTGCGGCGCTGCGGCAGTCTGAGCTAACGGCGTCGCCGCCGGAACCATGGCTTCGAGAAACGGCAGCGCCAGCGTAACTCCGGCGCCCTTCAGTACCGTTCTGCGGGAGAGATGTTTCCTGGTTATAAACACCGTTCCGTCCCTCCTTGAGATATGCGTGCGGGAATATTAACGTGTAAATCGGGGACAGACCCCGAATAAATGGGGGACAGCCTCCGAATTCGGTGAAGGTGGCGTTGATAACTCAGCATCTGTCGCCGAATTCGGAGGCTGTCCCCGATTTACGAACCCCCATCTGGCGCTCCGGACTCTTTACAAACTTTTACGTTTCCGGCGCGCCCGCCAGGCCCCTCCCGCGACTGAATCATCCAACGGATTGTCGCCCTTACAAACAGCTTGATCAGCCTTGAGATAACAACCCGTCAGGCCACCGTCCGGATGCGCCTTTCGGGCCGTCCGGGCAGCCGCAAACCTGAAGAAAAGGATGGACTTCGTTGCGATGCATTCATATGCTAGCTGCGTTCATCGATCGCCAAATCTTGGAACACTTTAAGCACTATGAAGAGATCACTAATTCTCTGCTCCCTCCTGGCTGTAGTCAGCGTTTCTCAGGCCATTCCGCGGGCGGCCACGCCGGTTGCGCAATCGGCCGCATCCGGTTCGGCGGAAGAGTACCGGGCCATGATCAACACCTACTGCGCAGGCTGTCACAGCACGCAGGGAAAGGCCGGCGGACTGGCGCTTGCCGGGATGAATTTCGACGCGGTCACCGCGGACGCTCAGATCTGGGAGAAGGTTGTGCGCAAGCTTCGCGGGCGATTGATGCCGCCGCCGGGCGCGAAGCAGCCGGAGCAGCAGGATGTCGACAAACTGGTGGGCTGGCTGGAGACCCGGCTCGACGCCAATACGACCCTGCCGAAAGCCGGGCATGTTCCGATTCAGCGTTTAAGCCGAACGGAGTACATCGCGGCCGTAAAGGCATTGGTCGGCGTCGATATCAAGACCAAGGACATTCTGCCCACGGACGTTTCAGTCGAGGGGTTCGACAATATCGCCAGCGGCCTGAGCGTTTCACCGGCGTTCGTTGAACAATACGTTGAAGCGGCCCGGCAGATCGCGAAACAGGCGGTTGGCGATCCCAGTCTGGACAGCATCACGTACACGGTAGCCGCGAACCGGGGCGGGGAAGCGATGCCTCTTGGGCTTCGCGACGGCGCCATGCGGTTCAAGCACAACTTCACGGCGGACGGCGAGTACCGCGTCAACGTCCACTTCCCTGACGGAACACTCGGCCTCTATACGGGAAGCCTGGAAAACGAAGCGACGCTGGTCTTCATCATCGACGGCAAGGTCATGTTCAAGAAGCCGATCGGTGGCGTCGATGACCTGATGCTGAATAATCGTAAAGCCGGCGACGGCCGCGCGCAGATCGCGGACCGGTTCCGGAAGGTCACCCTTCAGGTCAAGGCCGGCGTGCGCGAAGTGGTGGTGGGATTCATCGACCGCTCCCGTTTTGAATCGATCAGCAATCAGGGTGGCGGCGGATTTGGCGGCGGCCTGCCCACCTTCGATAACGTCGAAATTCTCGGGCCTTACAACCCGACCGGTGTTTCCACCCTCAGCCACACGCTGATCTACGTATGCGATCCCAAAGTCGCCGGTGAGGCGGCCTGCTCGAAGCAGATTGCCCAGACCCTGGCGCAACGCGCCTTCCGGCGTCCGGTTACGGATACCGATATGGGACGGTTGATGCCGTTCTATGAAGCCGGCCGCAAGGACGGCGGAACGTTCGACAAGGGGATTGAACGGCTGGTTGCGGCGGTCCTCGCGAGTCCCGAGTTCCTGTATCGGTCGATTCGCGGCCCCGAGGGCGCCAGGGCTAACGCCGAGTTCGCTCTTACGGACTACGAGCTGGCTACGCGCCTGTCCTTCTTTATTTGGAATACCGGGCCGGATGATGAACTGCTCAAGCTGGCGTCGTCGAAGGAGCTGTCCAGGCCTGCCGTCCTGGACGCGCAGGTCAAGCGCATGATGGGCGATCCCCGGGCGTCCAGTCTGGTTTCCAGCTTCGCCATGAAGTGGCTCGGTCTCAGCGGTCTGGAGTCGATCAAGCCGGATCAGCAGATCTATCAGGGCTTCAACGACCAGTTGAAGCGGGATCTGGTGACCGAAGCCGAAATGTTCATCAACAGCATTCTTCTGGAAGGTCGCCCGATCGTCGAGTTGCTGACTTCGGATCAAACGTATCTGAACGACCGTGTCGCCCGCCATTACGGCATTTCGGGCGTCAACGGCTCTCAGTTCCGCTGGATAACGCTGACCGACAAGAACCGCGCCGGGTTGCTGGGCAAGGCGGCGGTGCTGATCCGGACGTCGTATCCGGACCGCACGTCTCCGGTTCTTCGCGGCGCCTGGGTTCTCGACAAGATCATCGGAACGCCACCGACTCCGCCGCCGCCCGGTGTTGAAACGGACCTCAATCAGCGGCCTGGCGACACGCCGAAGACCGTCCGGGCGCGTCTCGAACTGCACCGCGCAAGCGCCACGTGCCGTCAGTGCCATGGCGTGATCGACCCGATGGGTCTCGCTCTGGAGAACTTCGACGCGGTCGGTCAGTTCCGCACGGCGGACCGTCAGGCGGCGAATTCCCCGATTGACGCCAGCACGGTGCTTCCCAGCGGCCTGCCCATCAACGGTCCCGCTGAACTGCGCGCCTATCTGGCCAGCAATCCGGCGAAGTTCGCGCAGGCGATGACCGAGAAGCTGATGATGTACGCCATCAACCGGCCGCTGGAGTACTACGACATGCCGCAGGTTCGCGGGGTCGTTCGCAACGCGGCAAAAGACAATTACACGCTGACTTCGATCGTTGAAGGTATCGTCCGATCGGACGCGTTTCTTAAACAGGGGCCTCCCTCCGCAGGTACGGCGGCCGGGACGAGGGTGGCGGCAAACCAGTAATCAGTTCTCTTAGAGGAGATAATTACCAATGTTCATTTCCAAGAAGCATATTTCCCGCAGAACGGTGCTGAAGGGCGCGGGGGTGGCGGTGGCTCTACCGTTCCTTGAAGCCATGGTCCCTGCCGCGACAGCAATGGCGCAGACGGCGGCCAAGCCGAAGATGCGCGCCGGTTTCTTCTATATTCCTCACGGCGCCGTTCAGTTCGATACCAAGCTGGGTCCCGAGGCGGATGCCTGGACGCCAAGCGGTTCAGGCGAAAGCTTCAAGCTGAACAAGATCACGCAGCCGCTGGAGCCGTTCAAGAAGTACGTCTCCGTCATCGGGAACCTGGACAACCCGGCCGGCGCGGGTGTGCACGTCAAGAATCCGGGCACCTGGCTGAATTGCGGCAGCGGCACGACCATCGATCAGATGATCGCGAAAGTGATCGGTCAGGATACCGCGCTCCCGTCCATCGAAGTGTCTTCGGAAACGACGGTCCAGCAGGCGGCCGGCAATGGGACCAGCACGGCCATCACGGTGGCGTTCAACGGCAACACCCCGCTGCCGATGGAATACAACCCGAAGAAGGTCTTCAACGCAATGTTCGGCACGACGACGCCGAAAGAGCGCGTGTTGAACGCCCGCGAATCCGACAGTCTGCTGGACCTCATTCTGGAGCACACGAAGGCGCTTCAGGGGCAGTTGGGCGCCGGCGATCGCGCCACCCTGGACGACTACCTGGAAAGCGTGCGTGAAATCGAGCGGCGCACCTCCATCATTGCGAACACCGATATCTCCGGTATGAAGATTCCGGAACGGCCGGTTGGCGTGCTGGACAACTTCGATCAGCAGGTCGACCTACTTTTCGATCTGCTGACGGTCGCCTACCAGGCCGACATCACGCGCGTTTCGTCGTTCATCATGGTGGCGGAAGGCACCAACCAGACCTACAACCACATTGGCGTGCCCGACTCGTTCCATCCCGTTTCGCACCATGCGAACGAACCGGACAAGATCGCGAGAGTGGTGAAGATCCAGACCTGGCATATGGACCGCTTTGCGGCCTTCCTGAAGCGGATGGCGGAGACCCGCGATGGCGACGGTTCGATCCTGGATCATTCGATCTTCATGTATGGATCGAACATGGGCAACAGCGACAAGCACAGCAACTGGCCGATTCCCACGGTCGTTGTTGGGGGGGGTAACGGCCGGATGAAGCTGGGTGGTCAGTTCATCAACCCGGCGCAGCGCACCCCGCTGTCCAACGTGCACCTGACCGTGTTGAACAAGTTCGGCATCGAGCAGAACAAGTTTGCCGACAGCACCGGCACGTTCTCCGAACTCTAGGTTCAACTGCAAGAACATCGAACTCCAGGGTTCAACTGGCCGAACCATGGAGTTCAACACGCAGCTGCAGAGCAAGCCGACAAGGCGCAGCCAGGAAGATCGAAAAAGGAGACTCAACCGTGGATCGCAGACAGGCAATCAAGGGCGCGATGACCGGGATGCTCACGCTGTGGGCGTCCCCCTGGGCGCGCGCCGCTCAGCAGGCGTCCGGCGCTCAGGGCGTCCGGCGCCTGACCGACAAGCTGGTGGTGGTGGATGGCGGCGGGACCAACGTCGTGGCGTTCTCCACCGGGGACGGCCTTCTTCTCGTGGATACCGGCGTCCCCAACTATGGCGACAAACTCGTTGCCGCGCTCAAGGGCGTCGCCACGAACTCGAAAGTCCACACCGTTTTCAATACCCACTATCACCTCGATCAGACCGGCAATAACGAAGTGTTTGCCGCGAGCGGCGCAAAAATCATTGCGCAGGATCGCACGCGTCAATGGATGGCCAACGATTACTGGATTCCTGAAGAAGGCCGCTACGAAAAGGCCCGGCCCAAAGCGGCCTGGCCCACCCAACTTTTCTTCATCAAGGAGTCGATGAAGGCCGGCGGGGAACAGATCGACTATGGCTATCTGCTGGAAGCGCATACCGGCGGAGACGCCTATGTGTATTTCAAGGATTCCAACGTTCTCGCGGTCGGCGACGTGGCGTCTCCGGTGAAAGATCCCGAGCTCGATTGGATCACCGGCGCGTGGATCGGAGCGCGGGTTGACGCGATGGATCTCATTCTCAAGATCAGCAACGAACAGACGAAGATCGTTCCGGGCACGGGTCCGGTCATGACCCAGGCTGAGTTCAAAGCCGAACGCGAAATGATGGAGATCGTTCGGCAGCGCCTGTTTAAGCAGGGGCGCTCGGGAGACGGCCCGAAAGACATGCTGGAAGGCGGTGTCTTGAAGGGGCTCACGCGAACCTGGAAAGATCCCTATAAGTTCCTTTATGGCGCCGTGAAAGGCCTGTGGGGGAACCACAACAAGCTGGACCCGGATGTCGTTTAAATCGTGGAGGGACGAGTGAGGCGTTTCATTTTCGCCATTATTGGTACGATTTTCGCCGGAGCCCTGGTGGCCCGGCCGTTCCTGGCCGAAGATCAACCCGGGAAACTGGCGGGCCTGATTCGAGACGGGGACCGCACAGCCGCATTTGAATTCATCAAGGCGGGCGGCGACGTGAATGAGGCTCAGCTGGATGGGACGAGGCCGATTCTCTGGGCGGTCTATCGCGTCGACTATGACCTGGTGGAGGCCCTCATCGCGAAGAAGGCCAAAGTCGACGTCGCGAACG
>DASUFH010000251.1:0-13069 GCA_036274645.1 Terriglobia bacterium | reverse complement strand
CGCGAGTTTGCGCGGAAAGTCGAGGACAACAGCCACTGGGGCTTTATCAGCAAAGGCGTCTTTCCCCCCAGCAGCGCGCGCGTCCTTCTGGAAGAAGGAGGAGTCGATGAACTCGTCATCGTGGCAACCGGCCGCGAAGATCTGGAGGAGTTTACCGAAATCTTCCGTTCATGTGAAGAACTAGGCGTAACTGCCACCCTGGTGGTGAACTTCTTTCCCCAGTCCATCTCACGGGTGGACCTCCATCGGCTGGACCAGTTTCCCCTTCTTTCGTTCAGCACGACCCCCACAAACCAGGCCGTGCTTCTGGTCCGACGCGTTATGGATGTTACTGTTGCCGGCATAGCGATCCTGGTTGCGGCCCCTTTCCTGCTTGTCTCTGCCATCCTAATCAAACTGACATCTCCCGGCCCAATACTCTTCAAACAGCAGCGCTGCGGGCTGAACGGCCGGGTGTTCACGATGTACAAGCTCCGTTCCATGGTCGACAACGCCGAGCAGCAGCGCCTCGAACTCGAGGCCATCAATGAAATGGATGGCCCCGTCTTCAAATCGTCCAGAGATCCCCGCATCACGCCTGTCGGCCGCATTCTCCGCCGCTGGAGCATCGACGAATTTCCCCAGCTCCTTAACGTCCTGCGCGGCGATATGAGCATTGTCGGGCCGCGCCCCCCGCTCCCCCAGGAAGTAGCCCGGTACGAGCGATGGCAACGCCGAAGACTGAGCATGAAGCCGGGGATTACCTGCCTCTGGCAGGTCAGCGGACGAAACGAAGTAAGCTTTCAGGACTGGATGAAACTCGACCTCCGCTACATTGACAACTGGTCTCTGCTCCTGGATTTAAAAATTTTGCTGAAAACGGTCCCGGTCGTCATCTGGGGCCGCGGAGCAAAGTAACGGGAAGAGTGCGCCGGTTAGGGATACCGGAAGGTTAAAAAACGTAAAAATGACGTCCGTAGGTCTTGCGATATCGAACCGGGACTATAATCGGGGCGTCCTGTATAGAAACGCGGATTCAGACCAGGATTTAACCCGTCGTGAGTCCAATTCGAGGAGAATCACAAGTGAAACACCTTCTACTGGGTTGCCTGGCATGCGCCCTGGTCGCCGGAACAGCGCTGGACGCAGCCGCTCAACGGGGCGGCAGGGGTGGTGGTGGCGGCGGCGGGTTTGGCGGCTTCAATCAGAATTTCAACAACGACAACAACAATAATGATTTCGGAGGCGGACAGGGTGGATTCCGCGGAGGCCGTGGTGGACGCGGATTCAACAACGCTGAAGACACCGGCGATCAGAACGGTCCGCCGCAGTTGCCTCAGGCCCCTCCGGATTTCGCCGCGCCGCCAGCGCCATCGCTGCCGACGGCGCCCCCGAACTTCGCGCCTCCTCCGCCTTCTTCGCCGACAGCGCCGCCATCAGCAGGCGCGGCCGCCACGGCTGCTCCCCGGGGACCGGCCCCGAAGAACCCGATTGTCCGGATGGTTGACGGGAAGCTGAGCGTCCAGGCCACGGGCATCCAGCTCGGGCAGTTGATGAAGCTGGTCGACGCTGCCGCCGGAACCAGTTCCCGCGTGGCGAAGAAAGAAGAAACCCGGACCTTGAGTGTCCGGTTTGACGAACTCGCCTACGACGCGGCCATTCGAAAGATTTTCGAAGGCGTGCCGCTGGATTACATCGTTCTCAAGGAAGGTGTGATCGTCACCGCGGCCTCCGGGACAACGGCCACCACCACGAGCAGCGCGGCAGCGCCGCCGCCGCCGATCACCACGACAGAAGTGCGCCCGCCGACCATCGACTCGGGAGTCAATCCGTTCGCCACCAACCCGCCGGCAGGTCTGCCGGGACAGAATCCGTTTGAAGTGGCCGCGCCTGGCGGCGCTCCCACGCCACCGACCGCTCCGCCGCAGGGCCCGGCGCCTCCGCCGCAGGCCAATCCGCCGGCGCCGGCGTTTCCGACTCAGGATTTCAACAGTCCCTTCCTGAATCCGTTGCAGGGATTCGGCGCGCCAGCCCCATCGCCGCCGGCGCCCGCGGGTCCCGGCGCGCCGAATGGCGGCGGGCTGGGTGGTGGAGGCCTGATCCCGTTTGGCCAGCCGTTTCAATAGGGCCATCGACCGGTGAAACCCATCGCGGTTAACCGGCAGGCGTACCACGACTACGAAATCCTTGAAAAACTCGAGGCCGGTCTCGTTCTGACCGGCACCGAGATCAAGTCCGCCCGCGAAGGGCGGGTCAACCTCAAGGACTCTTACGGACTCGTCAAAGCGGGCGAGGTGTGGCTCGTCAACTGCCATATCAGCCCGTACTCGCACGGCAACTACGCGAATCACGATCCGCTGCGGACGCGCAAGCTGCTCCTGCACCGGAGCGAAATTCGGAGACTCATCGGCCACACCTCCGAAAAGGGACTCACACTCGTCCCATTGCAGTTGTTCCTGAAGAACGGCAAACTGAAGTGCGAACTGGCCCTGGCCCGTGGGCGAAAGCTCCACGACAAACGCGAAGTTTCCAAAAAGAAGACGATCGAACGGGAAACGCGGCAGGCGCTCAGTGAACGCAACTAGGAATGGCCGAAGATCTACCGATTTATCCCGACCGGAAAATTCGAACGGCGCGCCATCTGGCCGATCTGGACGCGCTGCGCCTGACCACGTCCCCAACCGTATGGGATGACGCCGACAGCCGGGTCGCCCGCATGGAAAGCGCCGGTGACGTCGCTGCGGCGAGAGCCGTCCTCGAACGACTGGCGCCGGAAACCCTGCTGGTGGCGCACGCTCGTCTCTTTCCCGGAGCGGCCGGCGCCGGCGTCTGGCGCGTTTCCACGCCGGAACCGGTCTACCGGGGTCAGGATTGCGCGCCGCCGGAATACATCGAACGCTCGATCATCAATCTTCTCGGGTGGCTGGAGGCCGACAGCTTTCTCGAACTGCATCCGATCGAACAGGCCGCCCTCACCATTACGCGCGTCGTCGATATCTGGCCGTTTGAAACGGGCAACATCACGATGGCGGTCCTCCTGGCCAATCACTTCCTCTCCAGGAACGGTTTCGATCCCTTTTTTGTTCCGCCCGAACACATGGCTGAATTCCACGCCATTCTGGCCCGGGGGATCACGATGGACACGCAGCCTCTGGTCCAGGCGATTTACGACACGCTCTGGCGCGAAATGAAGGCGCGGACGCGACTGCTATGAGCCCTCTGATGAAGCCCGACGATCGATATTCCCGGCAGGAGCGTTTTGCCCCGATCGGCCCGGCCGGCCAGGCGCGGATTCAATCATCCCGCGTTGCGATCATCGGCCTGGGCGCCCTGGGCAGTGTGGCGGCGGATCAGATGGCGCGGGCGGGAGTCGGATACCTGCGGCTCGTGGATCGCGACTTCGTGGAGTTGTCCAATCTGCAGCGGCAGTCCCTCTACGACGAGGATGATGTCCGCGCAAACCTTCCCAAAGCGGTTGCCGCCCAACGCCGTCTTGCCCGCATCAATTCGAGCGTGCGCATCGAAGCGGTGGTGGACGACGTCAACGCAACCACCGTGGAGGACATCATCGACGGGGTGGATCTGGTTCTCGACGGGCTCGACAACTTCGAAACGCGATTCACCCTGAACGACGCGTGCGCCAAACGATCCTGCCCCTGGATTTACGCCGCGGCGGTGGGAAGCAGCGGCGTCGAAATGCCGATCCTCCCCGGAAGGACGCCTTGCCTGCGCTGTTTTGTCGAGAATCTTCCGGCCCCCGGATCATCGCCGACCTGCGACACGGCCGGAGTGATCGCGCCCATCACGCACGTCATTGCCTCCATCCAGGTGGCGGACGCTCTCAGGATTCTCAGCGGCCAGCTGGAGCCCAGAGACATCCGGCTGGTTTCCTACGACGCGTGGTCCGGCGCCTTTCGCCGGATCGATGGCGGCGCCCCGTCGAAAGATTGTCCGGTGTGCGCCGGCGGCCGCTACGACTATCTTGCCGCCACGGCGCTGCGCGCCGTCACGCTGTGCGGCCGCAATGCCGTTCAGTTGATTCCCAGCGTCAAGGCCGACCTCGATTTCCTGTCGATTTCCAGGGCGGTGTCGGCCTTTGGACCGGTCGAATTCAACGACTTTCTCCTTCAATGCACGGCGGAACCCTATCGCCTGACCCTGTTCAAGGACGGACGCGCGATCGTCCGCGGCACGGAAGAGGCCGCGCTTGCCCGTTCGCTCTATTCGAAAATGATCGGTTCCTAGCGCATTCAGGCATGGCCAGGACACCCGCGCCAAAACCGGAACACCCATCGAATTCGGTCCGTATTGCGCCGATTCAGACGCGGGGACTGTCCGTGACGCCAACCGCTCCCTCGCTCCGCTACGGAAATACCGCCACCGTTCCGATGGAATTGAAGACCCACACGCCTGCCCCCAGCCCTTTCCGATGTAAAAGATGGCTCGAAGATGTGCTCGATCGTTCTCGTGGTACCCTCCCTTTCATGGGCAGCCAACGACGAAGTGAGTTCGCCCGGACTCGCGCGGCATGACTGGCGGCACGGGCAGTTTCGGGGTACCGGCGTGAAGTGATGTCACTGCGATCGTTTGTCACGATTCGGAGCGCAGTGCCTCGCGGCGCGTCGATTGTTCTCGGCGCCATCCCTGTCGTGGTGATGTTGCTGCTCTGGTGGTTTGCCACCGCAGGGGCGCCGGAAGAACGCCGCATCGCGCCGACCATATTACCCAGCCCGGTTGAGGTGGTCCGGAGTGTTCCGGAACTCGTTCACAATCGCGATCTTCTTCACCACGTCTGGGCCAGTGTGCGGCGCGTGGGCTTGAGCTTTCTTCTGGCGCTTGCGATTGTTTTACCGCTGGGGATTCTGATGGGTTCCTTCGGAGGCGTCAGCGCGCTCTTTGCGCCGACGTCGACAGCGAGCGGCTATATTCCCATCGCCACGCTGGTTCCATTGACGATGTCCTGGTTTGGCATCGATGAACTCCAGAAAATCATGTTTCTGGCGATGGCGTTCGGCATCTATCTTTTGCCGCTTGTCGTAAATGCCATTGAAGCTGTTCCGGATATCTACCTGCGCACGTCGTACACGTTAGGGGCGACGCGATTCGATGTCATTCGGCACGTGCTGATTCCCATCGCGCTTCCGGATCTCTGGCGCGCAATGCGGCTGGCGTTCGGCGTCGGCTGGACCTACATCGTTCTCGCCGAAGTTGTTGTGATGGTCGACGGACTGGGATTTCTCATTCAAAACTCTTTTCGACGCGGCCCCCGTGAGCACATCTACCTGGTGATCCTGGTCATTACCCTGATCGCGTGGGTTGCGGATCTCGCCTGGCAGCGCATGGGACGATTGCTGTTCCCGTATCGACGGGACCGACTATGAGCGCGACGAACGCAATTCCTCCAGTGGTGGAATTTCGCAATGTCACGGTCCGGTTCGGATCGTTTACAGCCCTGCACGACGTGTCGTTCTCCATCGAGAATATTCCCAACCGCGGTGAGTTCATTTCGATGATCGGACCATCCGGGTGCGGAAAAAGCACGATTCTGAATCTTATCGCCGGCTTTCTGCAGCCCACCGCAGGAGAGATTCTCGTCGAAGGACAATCGATCAGCGGACCCGGGCGCGACCGGGGCATGATCTTCCAGCAATACAGCTCCTTCCCTCACCTGACGGTGTTGCAGAACGTCCTGTTCGGGTTGGAGATCAACAGGCGCGCAACCGGTATGGATCAAGCCGCCCGCCTCGACCGCGCCCGGACTCTCATTGAACAGGTGGGGCTGGCGGGGCATGAACTAAAATACCCGCACCAGCTTTCCGGCGGCCAACAGCAGCGCGTGGCGATTGCCCGAACGCTGGCAACGGAGCCCCGGATCCTGCTGATGGACGAACCGTTCTCTGCCCTCGACGAACCCACGCGTCTTGAAATGCAGGAACTGCTGGTCAATCTGTGGCATCGGATTCAGCCAACGATTCTTTGCGTCACGCACAGCGTGACGGAAGCGGTCTACCTTGCGGAACGGCTCTGGATCTTCACGCATGCGCCCGGCCAGATTGCCTACGACATCAGCGATGCCATTCCGCCCTCAGTGGGCATCACGCCCTTGACGGCTCAGGAGCGCCCCGAATTCAAAAAGGCGGCTCTGGTTGTTACCGAAGCGTTCCACACCGTATTGGACAGCGAGGCCGCAAAACGTAAAATGAGCCGCGGATGAAACCGAACCTGTGGGACTACATCCGGGCTGCATTCAACGCCCGACCGGCGGGGATGTTCATCCCTCCCAACTGGATCGGGCTGGGCATCTTCGGCTTCCTCGGCCTCCTGAACCCCGGATTCTGGCTTGTGGGCGCCGGATGCGAGCTCGGGTATCTGGCGTGGCTCGGGACGAACCCTCGCTTTCAGAATCTGGTAGTCGGCGATCGATTGTCCGGCGAGCTCCGAAACTGGCAAAAGAGGGTGTATTCGCTCATCACCCAGCTTTCGCCCGCGGATCAGCAACGCTATCGCGCGCTTGAAGCCCGCTGTCAGGGAATCCTGGAACAACAGTCCCGCAGCGCGGCCGGATCGCCCGGCCTCAATGAACAGCAGGAAGGCCTGGGCCGGCTGGTGTGGATCTATCTCAGCCTGTTGCTGACCCAGGAATCCATCCGCAAGATCGTGCGCGACGCCGCAAATTCTCCGGAGCAGGCAGCGCAACTGAAAGAGCGGATCGACAAGCTGCAGCAGCAACTGGAACAGCCTTCAATCAATGAGGACTTGCGAAAGAGCTTGAGTTCACAAATCGATATTCTTCAGCAGCGAAAGGAAAAGAAGAAGGAGGCGGCAGAGAAGCTCGCCTTTCTGGACGCAGAGTTGACGCGCATCCAGGAACAGGTGGAACTGCTGCGCGAGCAGGCGATCCTTTCGACGGATCCGGAAGCAGTGTCACAAAGAATCGATCAGGTGACAACGACGCTGGGCAGCACCAATCAGTGGATCAGAGATCAGCAGAAGATATACGGAGCCATGGAGGATCTTCTGGTCGATCCTCCACCTCTCGTTGTTCAGAAAGCCGGGGAATCCCAATGAGCGATCGCTTGCCGGGCTGGGCCGAACAAATGCGTGACCTGTTCAAGTCCGGATCCGTTGCCCAGTTCCTGATCCACGGCAATATCTTCGATGTGGTCAGCCTCGAACACTCCGGAAACCGGCGGCTGATGTCGGTGAAAGCATTTCTGCGCGACGTCATGTTCGAAAACTACGAAGTCGTCATTGAGTACGATCGAGGCCGCGGCATCCGCCTGACGAAGGGCGGAGAGGACTGGGGCGAATGGCTGCAGCAGGCGCTCGGGAAAGACGCCCTGATGGCGCAAACGCGGGAACCGGGACCGGCGCTCGAATTGATCGACAGGTACCTTCTGCGCACGCTGAATCTGCAGGCTGTCCGTGGCAGAGACTCGGCGCCGCACACGATCGCCGTGGTCATCGATTTCGCGGAATTCGTTGTGCCGCGCGGGGACGCGATTCAACTGAGCGGTCCATTCAGCGCCAATATCGTCAAGGTTCTGGGTTGGGCCAACGATCCGGCCATCCTGCAATCGAATATCGTAACGGTTCTTCTTTCCGAAGGACTTCATGACCTGAGCCGACTGGTCACGGAAAACCCGCACGTCGCGGCGCTGAAGATTCCCTTGCCGGACGAAAACGAAATGCTGGACTACCTGCGGACGTTGATTGCGACCCAGTTGCCCCAGTTGCCTTCGAGGTGCGAAGTATCCATCGAGATACTTGCGCGCCGCCTGACCGGGCTGAGCCGCGCCGGCGCTCAAAAAGTTCTGTCCACAGCGCTCAACAACGACCGGGACATTACGGCGGCATGGCTCCTCCGCATGAAGAAGGAACAGATCGAGAAAGAGTGCCAGGACCTGATGGAATTTCTCGAGTCCCCCTTCACGCTCGACCAGGTTGCGGGCCACGACGCCGTGAAGTCCTGGCTCCGTGAGGATTCGGAACTGCTGCGCCGCGGCCTGCTGAACGCGCTCCCGATGGGATATCTCATTACCGGGCGGATCGGAACGGGCAAGACGTTCATCGTGCAGTGTTGGGCGGGAGAGCTGGGCATCCCGTGTGTCGTTTTCAAGAACTTCCGGGACCGGTGGGTGGGCGCCACGGAATCGAACCTGGAAAAGATCTTCTCTGTACTTCACGCGCTGGGCCAGGTTGTCGTGTTTGTCGACGAAGCGGATCAGGCCGCCGGAAAACGTGGCGGAGAGGACAGCGACAGTGGGCTCTCCGGCCGCGTCTACGCGATGCTCGCCAAGGAAATGTCCGACACCCGGAACCGCGGCCGCATTGTGTGGGTCTTTGCAACATCGCGGCCGGATCTGCTCGAAGTCGATCTCAAGCGCCAGGGCCGACTGGACGTGCACATTCCGCTCTTCCCTCCTCAAACCAGCGAAGAGACTCGGGGGCTGTTGTTAGCTGTCGCACGGAAACTGAAATTTCCTGTCGGCAACGACGATATTCCCCCACTACCGGAAAACGTCGTCCTCGGCGGGAACGAAATCGAAGGAATACTGGTTCGCACGCTGCGCATTCATGAGCTTTCCGCAGAACCGCGCCCGCCCCTCAAGGACATTCTGGCCCGCGTTTTTTCGGAAGTCCGGCCGAACGCGCACACGCGGAAGCTCGAGTACATGGATCTTGTTGCGGTGAAGGAGTGCACAGACTCCCGCTTTCTGCCTCCGCAATATCGCGACCTCGACCCCGAAGAGATCGAACGCCGCATCGAGACCAACAGGAGATTTGTCCAGTCATGAATCTTCTTTCCATGTTGCGTAAGCTCGGCGATCGTCTGGGAATTCTGGAGCTCTCGCGTGATCCGGATGCCAATTCGCCGCCAATCAAAGTGCGGACGCGCGCGGTCACCTTGTCGGAACTGATCATGACAGTCCAGGTGACCGGAATTCAAAAGCTGGCAGAGGCCCCTTCCGAGTTATCGATTTCGTTCGATGATGTTTACAAGACCGCCGGCATCTCCTCTTCCCCCGCCTGGTCGGTGGACCGGGTTATTCAATTTCTCGAAAACGATCGTTTTCGCGGGAAAAGCAGGAACGAAATCCAGCATGAGCTGCTGGCGGCGCTCGCCGCCGAAAAGGTCGATGTCGCCGGGGTAATCAAAGAGGCTATTTCGTGCGATCAGGCTCTCGACGCTTTCGCAGAGTCCATCAGAAAAAAACGCGAGCGCTGGGTTGCGGCGAAGCGTGCCGAAATCCAGCAACTGGAACGAAGCCTTGCCGAAGAGGAGAAGGACTGGAAGGACTGGCGTGAGAGGAAACGCAAGCGCGAAAAGGATATGGCGCTGGCCGTGGGCTACCTGATAGACAAACCGGTAATCTCCATCGACGACGATGCGCCCGCCTTCTGAAGAACGGCTTCGGGAAGTATTCAACACTCTCGAGCCCTATATCGAAACGCGCTACGGCGTGCCCGTCATCATCAAGGATGTGCCCGATCCTTTCACCGGCGATCTGGACGGCAGCGAGATCCATGTCGACTATGCCAATGACATCGAGAACGCCGTCTTCATCATTGCGCATCTTTTCGGTCATACGGTGCAGTGGAACCTGTCCGAGTACGCGCGCCGCATCGGCTCGGAAGCGCAGCAGAACCCTTCCGACGAGAGACTACAAGCCCTCGAAGCCTATGAACGCGAGGCTTGCCGTTACAGTCTCCAGCTTTTTCATGATGCCGGCATTTTCGACCTCGACCAGTGGGTATCCGACTTTGCGGTTTGCGACTTTGCGTACCTTCGACACTTTTACAAGACGGGGGCCAAGCGCCCCTTCCGCAGCTTCTGGAAGTCCGGACAGGGGTTACTCCTCCCGCTGGCGATTCCGGATTTTCAACCGACGCGCTGGATTACCCGTTATCAGGGGACCGTTGTGTAGGCTATTTCGGGCCGTTTCTTTAACTTGCTACGGAACTAGTCTAGAATGCATTTCTTTTATCCGACAGGAATCATGAATTGAGGCGTTTATGGCAGCTATGGGCCGTCTGAGCAGACTATTGAGGGGATTTCTCAGCCTGTTCATCAGTGGACTGGAAGAACGCAATCCCGAAGCGTTAATGGAAGCGGCTCGCCAGGAGTTTCGCGACAAAATGGCGCAGTACAACCTTGCCCTGGCGCAAATGGCCGGAGTCGCAGAGCGTCTGAAGAGCCAGATCAAATCCAAAACCGCCCGAGCCCAGGAGCTCGAACGGAGAATTCTGGCGAACCATCAGGCGGGCAATATGGAACTGGCAGGCGCTCTGGCCCGTGAGTTACAGGAACTTAAGACAGACCTCTCCACAGACACGAGTGAACTTCAGGAAACGGAGAACGCCTATCAGGGAAACCTGCGGCAGGCCAGACTGAGCCAGAAGGAATTCGAAGAGAAGATCGGAAGACTGCAGAAGCAGCTTTCCCAGGTAAAGATCAAGGAAGCTCAGGCAGAAGCCGCGGCAGCGCTCGGCAGTGTGGCCTTCAAAGTGGGAGATCTGGGAGATTCCATGAAGACCGTCGAAGAAGTCCTTGCCAAGCGCTACGAGCAATCTGCAGGCAAAGCTCGCGTCGCAGCGGATCTGGTTGACATGGATAAGGTCATGGAAAAGGAGAACGAGAGAAAGGCGCTCGAACAGGCGGCGCTTGCCGAATTTCTCGCGAGCCAGGGCATTCAGTCACCCGCGACGGTGGAAGGGTCCGCTGCCGCCAAAGAGATCGGTCCGACGCAAAAGAGCTGAACGCAGAATCGAAGGAGTTGAACGATGGCTGAAGAAAGGGCACGCCTCACCTTTGCAGGCAAGTTAATCTCGACTTTTCTCATCCTTGGCCTGATAGCCACCGGCGTCTACGTCATCAAAAAAAGGGGAGGATTGGGTGGCGGGGGCTCATCCGACACGACCGCGGAGGGAGAAGCCCAGACTGAAGCGCCCGACACGAAAGGCGTCACCACGGTCAGCGAATACAAGTACGTCCCTGGCGACAAGCTGCCAGCGGTCAAGGGTGTCAGCCAGTACAAGTGGGATCCGAACCAGAAGATCCTGCGCTTTTCCTACAACGTATGGGGAGGATGGCTTCCGGTTATCGCGGCGAATCACGGCACGAAGCCGAACGCGGACAGCGTGTTCTCAAAGAAGTACGGCTTCAAAGTTGAAATGGTGCTGATGGACGACCCGGTCGTCGCTCGCGACGCCTTCGCTGCCGGAGAAGTTCAGACGTTGTGGGGCACCGTGGATATGATGACCCTTTTCGCGCCCGAACTTGGACGCGATTCCCGGACATCTCCACGCATCATGCAACAGATCGACTGGTCGAGCGGCGGCGATGGAATCGTGGTTCGGAACACCATCAAGTCCGTCAGTGACCTCAAGGGGAAGACGATCACCCTGGCGCAGAATTCTCCCAGCGAATACTACCTGAACTCGCTCCTCCTCTCCGCGGGCCTTCGCCCCAGCGACGTCAAGGTCAAATACACGGCCACCGCCTTTGAGGCCGCCGCCGCGTTCGTCGCGGACAAGAAAGTGGACGCCTGCGTATCGTGGGCGCCGGATATCTATAACATCACCGAACGTGTGGCCGGGACGCGCATCCTTTCCAGCACCGCTGACGCGAACAAGCTCATCGCGGATGTTTACGCCGTTCGCGCGGACTTCGCCAAGGATCATCCAGACGTCGTGGAAGGACTGATTGCAGGGATCTTCGAAGGCATGGACATGGTCAGGGAAAAGCCCGAAGAGCCGGCAAAATGGATGGCGGACGCCTTCGGAATGAAACCCGATGAAGTCATGTCGATGCGCAACGATTCGCACCTGACCAATTTCCCGGAAAACGTTCAGTTCTTTCTGAACGCGTCAAATCCCACCAATTTCGAGCGAACATGGAAGGGCGCCGCCTACGTGTATCGCGAGCTGGGGCGCATCAGCGCTCCGGTCCAATTCGATCAGGTCATGGACTTCTCGGCCATCCAGGCTCTTCAGAAAAAGGGGGCTTTCGCGCATCAGGCCGACGAAAGTCAGACTTCGTTCACGCCCGCAAGTTATCGAAAAATGCCAGCGGAAGCGCCGATCCTTACGCAGACCATTCGCATCAATTTCTTTCCGAATTCGGCGAACCCCTACGAGCCGGCTCGAAACGAATTCGACAAACCCATTGCCGGTAAACTCTACGATCCGAATGTCGACGCCACCCTTGAGCAGGTCGCCCGTCTTTCCGGACAGTTCGAACGCGCGGTCATCCTCATTGAGGGGCATGCCGACTCCAGCATGAAGGGAAAAGTCCCCGTCCAGGCGGTACGCGACCTGAGCCTTGCGCGCGCGGAAGCAATCAAGCGCGCGCTTATCGACAAATACAAATTCGATCCCAACAAATTCAGCATCGAAGGAAAGGGTTGGGATGTTCCGGCGGACATGGCACAGCCGGAAAATCAGGCGCTCAACCGAAGGGTGGAGATCAGCGTCTATCCTCCGGAACAGAAGTAAGCGCCGGCCAACAGAGGCTCTGGCAGGGCAACCGCACGCTGTCTTTTCTTCTTCCTGTTGATAGCGCATTTAGGCCATGGCCAAGACATTCGCAGCAAAACCGGAACAAAACTCGAACGTGGTCCGCATTGCGCTCATCCAGACAAGGGTCTCGAATGACCCGACCGCCAATGTCGAGAACACCGCCGCAAAGATCCGCAAGGCGGCAAAACTTGGCGCAAAGGTGGTCTGCCTCCAGGAACTGTTTCAGACGAAGTACTTTCCCGTCGAGGAAAACGGCGACTTCCAGAAGCTGGCCGAAACCATTCCCGGGCGGACAATCAAGACGCTGGCGCGGGTCGCCCGGGAAACCGGCGTAATCATCGTGGCGCCGATCTATGAAGTAGACCAGGGCCGGTACTTCAACAGCGCTGCGATCATCGGCGCGGACGGCTCGCTGCTGGGAACCTACCGGAAGATTCACATCCCGCACGATCCGCATTTTTACGAACAGAGTTACTTCGAGTCCGGCAACCTGGGCTATCGGATCTTCGAAGCGGGACCACTGAAATTCGCCGTCCTTATCTGTTACGACCAGTGGTTCCCCGAAGCG
>DASUFH010000250.1:0-9534 GCA_036274645.1 Terriglobia bacterium | reverse complement strand
TTCCCCGGTCTGTCCCCCTTTTCACAGACTGAGGCTGGAGTAGTAGACCTTTTCAGAAACGTTCGCCCAGCCGGCGACGTTTTTCTGGAAGGCGTCGAACGATTCAAAGACCTTCTTGCTCGGGGCATCGGACTCCACCAGTTCGCGCATCACTTCGGCGGAGTAGCCGCGCAGTGTTTTCAGCACCGTATCGGGGAACTGACGCAGCTGCACCTTGTGTTCGTCGACCAGCTTCTTGAGATAGGTATCGTTCTGGGCTTCAAACTCCGACAGCGTCCAGACCGTTGACCACGCCGCCGCGGCGCGAATCATCGTCTGGAGGTCCTTCGGGAGCCCGTCGAGCGCGCTCTTGTTGACGATGAGTTCCAGGACGGACCCGGGCTCGTGCCAGCCAGGGTAGTAGTAATACTTCGCCGCCTTGTAGAAGCCCATCAGGTAGTCGTGATAGGGCCCGATCCACTCGGTCGCGTCGATGACGCCGCGTTCGAGGTTGGTGAAGATTTCCGCTCCGGCAGAGAGAATGGCGGAGCCTCCCGCTTTCGCGATGACTTTGCCGCCGAGGCCGGGGATGCGCATCTTCAGGCCTTTGAGGTCCGTAACGCTGTTGATCTCCCGGTTGAACCAGCCGCCCATCTGGACGCCGGTGTTCCCGACCGGAATCGGCGTGATGTTGAACGGAGCGTATACCTCTTCCCACAACGCCTGTCCGCCGCCGCTGTAGATCCACGCGTGCATCTGCTGCGCGTTCATGCCGAAGGGCACAGACGAAAAGAACTGCGACGCCGGGGCCTTGCCGGCCCAGTAATAGGATGCGCCGTGGCACATCTCCGCGGTTCCCTGACTGACCGCGTCGAAGCCTTCGAGCGCGGGAATCAACTCTCCGCCACCGTAGACGTGAATCTTCATCCGGCCTTCGGACATCTCGCCAACCCACTCGGCGACCTTGGTGGCGGCGTCTCCCAGAATGGGGAAGCCCGGCGGCCAGGTGGTCACCATCTTCCACTCATACGTCTGGCGCGTATGCACAGCAGGGCCATCTGCCTGCTGCTGCGAGGCGCATGCCGCCAGAGCGCCGGTTCCGCCGGCGACAGCGGCCACAGACGCTTTCCTGAGAAAATCCCGGCGCTTCAGTCCTTTTTTCACGAACAACCTCCAGTCCAATAAGTCGGAACGCTCATATTACGGGTGGGAGCAATCATCAAGGGTACAACAGAACCCCCGGCCTCGAAGAGCTTTGCACAAGGGAGACGTTTGAGCCCCGCTCTGCTGTTCTCTGCTGTAGGGGCGGTCTATGACCGCCCAGTGTTTCGGGGTGAACTTCTGTTAGGTCAGGCATTTCCAGTCCGAAACGTCGGGCGGTCATAGACCGCCCCTACATGCCGGTCTCGAAAATCGCGAAGCACTTGTTGGAATTGAACAGGTACGATTCCACGAATTCCGTCCAGACGGGTATGCGCCCCAGTTCCGCCATGGCGCCTGCCAGACAGAACCAGTTCAGCATTTCCTGCTGACCGGAGTCTTCCACGGCCGCAAGCGGCGTATCCCGCCAGACCGCGTAGTTGCCATTACGGAGAGCTTCATAGAAAACCCGGTCGCTGGGTACGTCGGGATACAGACGCCACGCCTTATCGTGCAGGAACGCATGGGACCAGCTTGACGATGCGACCAGAGCCACGCGATAGGGACTGTTCTTCAGCACCCGCGCGGTGGCGCGGCCCAGATCGAAACAGCGGCGGGGCGACGGCGATGGCGGTTCGAGCCGTTCCGCCGGCGGCATGTCCGCAAACCGTCCCTGTCCACCCTTGAGCGCCATCACGCGCCGGCCGTAGCAGTTGATCGCGCAGCAAACCACGCGATGGTCAAAGCCTTTGCGCTCGTAGTCCAGGTAGGCCACCGAGTTGAGGAACGCGTGGCCCATACCCTGCACGTGGAGCGGCCGGTAGGCGTAGCACATGTCGAAGCCTTCCTCGATCAGGCCGGAGGCCAGGAACTTGCCGGCCTCCCGGTGGCCGCGGATGGTGTAGACGAAGTCTTCGCTCTCCGACCATACGTTGGCCGCGCCCGGCATGCCGGGGGCGCGCATGCTCCAGGGCTGGGCCGCAATGTCGTCGTAGGCGAGGATGCAGAACGGCGGGATGATGTCCTCGGTAAAGTTCTCGTACTGATCGTCGCCCCAGATCAGCACAAAGTCCGGCTGGAACGTGTCGATCGCCGAGCGGATCCGCGATATCCCGGCGAGCAGCGTGGCCCGATGCCGTGCGGCGGCCGCCTGGCCCCAGTCGTCTCCGTATTCCTCCCGCATCTGCGGGGGCCAGTTCGCAGGATCCTTGAGGTCCTCCGGAATCGCGGGATCGCCCAGTGTGACCCGCAGGATCCCGGCCATTCTTTCGTCGCGTCCCGCCAGCGGCGGATAGTGCGTCATTCCCAGTCCCAGCAGTTCTGCCATGCGCGACAGTCTACACAAGTATCGGAGCCCGGAACTCTGCTAACATTCGGCATCTTATGCCCGCTTCAAGCATGGAAAAGATCGTCAGCCTGGCCAAGCGCCGCGGCTTTGTGTTCGCCAATTCCGAGATCTACGGCGGTATCGGATCCACCTGGGACTACGGGCCGCTGGGCGTTGAGCTCAAGAACAACGTCATGCGCGAATGGTGGCGCGCCGTGGTGTACAACCGCGACGACATGGAGGGTCTCGACGCCGCAATCCTCATGAATCGCCTGGTCTGGAGATACTCGGGCCACGAAGCCACCTTTTCCGATCCGCTGGTCGACTGCCGCGCCTGCGGCAAGCGCGCGCGCGCCGATCATCTGAAAGACGGTAAGTGCCCGTCATGCGGGTCCGACAACCTGACCGATCCGCGCAGCTTCAATCTGATGTTCAAGACGACGATTGGGCCGGTCGAGAACGACGAGAACCTGGCCTACCTGCGCCCGGAGACCGCTCAGGGCATTTTCGTGAACTTTTCCAACGTGCTGCAGACGTCGCGACGCAAGCTGCCGTTCGGGATTGCCCAGATCGGCAAAGCGTTCCGCAACGAGATCACTCCGGGCAATTTCACTTTTCGGACGCGCGAGTTCGAACAGATGGAAATCGAGTATTTCTGCAAGCCGCCGCAGTATCTGCAGCCGGGCGAGCCGAACGACGAGGAACTGCACGGCCAGTGGGTGGAAGAGCGGTTCCAGTGGTACATCAATCTGGGCCTTTCGCCGATGCGGTTGCGGAAGCGGCCGCAGTTGAAGGACGAACTGGCGCACTACGCCAAGGCGACCGTCGATATCGAATACCTGTTTCCCGGATCATTGGGTTTCAGCGAACTCGAAGGGATTGCCAATCGCCAGGACTACGACCTGACGGCGCACAGCCGGGACATTCCCGCCGGCGATCTCGATCGGCTCAAGCTGAAGCCGAACGAAGACGTCACCGCCAAACTGGATTACTTCGACGATCAGTGGGCGGATCCGGCGACCGGTAAGAAGGGCGCCCGCTACGTTCCGTATGTCGTTGAGCCTTCGGCGGGCGCGACGCGCGCCACGCTCGCCTTCCTGTGTGAGGCGTATCACGAGGAAATGGTGGGCCAGCCGCCCGCCGACGCCATAAAGCCGCTGGTGGAGGCCATTGCCGCGGCGGCAAAGAGCGTTTCCAAGAAGATCGGGGAAGCCGAACGCGCGGCCGCGAAAGGCGAGGCCCTTCCGGCCGGCGCGCCATCGCTCGATGAGTTGCGCGCCATTTTGCCGGCGCTGGAACGAGCGGAGGCGGGTCTTCCCCAGACGCTCCTCGATGTCGAGGATGTCTGCAGCATGCCGGGCGCGGACCGCATTGAGCTCTTGAAGAAGGTTCGTCCGCTGGCCGCCAAACTGGCTGACGAGTTTACGCGCGTGGTGCTGAGGCTCCATCCCCGCCTGGCGCCAATCAAGGCCGCCGTTTTTCCGCTCAAGAAGAACGAGCCCCGCATCGTGGCCATCGCCCGACAGATCAAGCGGGATCTGCAGCCCGCGCTGCGTGTCGTTTATGACGACTCGGCCGGAATCGGGAAGTTGTACCGGCGGCAGGACGAAATCGGAACTCCGTTCTGCATCACGGTGGACTTCGATACCCTCGGTGAGGGAAAGGACCCGGCGGGCAAGGATACCGTCACCGTTCGAGACCGCGACAGCATGGCGCAGGAGCGCGTTTCGATTGCCGAACTTGAAAGCTATCTGCTGAAGCGCTTGCGCTAGCCGTAACCTGTGTTGGGTCGATATATCGAGAGCCGGGAGCGCGCGTTCCATCGCCGGGAGGACAACCGCCGGTCGCTGCCGTTCGACTGGGGACTCGAGCACGTTGGGTTATCCGCGACGGACCGGCCGATGGCGGCGCTCGAAGCCTATTCTTCGCAAGCTGTTGCTGACAGCGAGCGGTTTTACGCCTGCGACCCCGCGCCCGAAAACGAGACTGTCTTGGATGGGGAGATACTGCGGTTTCCCAGCGCGGCCACGACGCCGTATCCGGAAAACAACACGGTCTGGGGACGCCTGTTCGAGGGGAAGCCGGAGTTGGCCGTCGTTGTCCTGCCCCAGTGGAACTGTCCCTGGGACGGGCAGGTGGGGCTGTGCCGGGCGCTGGCCCGCTTCGGCATCGGAGCGCTCCGGCTGAGCCTTCCGTATCATCACCATCGGAAACCACCTGAGATCGACCGCGCGGAGTACCTCGTGTCGCCGAACATCGGACGGACACTCACGGCCAACCGGCAGGCCGTGCTTGACGCGCGGCGGGCTGCGGGCTGGCTGCTGGCCAGGGGGTATCGCCGGGTCGGCATCGTCGGAACCAGCATCGGCTCCTGCATCGCTTTTCTGACATTTGCCCACGACGAGCGGTTTTCGGTCGGCGCGTTCATACACGTTTCCGGCTATTTCGCCGATGTGGTCTGGTCCGGACTCTCGACGCAGCATGTCCGCCATTCATTCGACGGCGCGATCGAACTGGACGACCTGCGCCGGCTCTGGGCGCCAATCAGCCCGATTCCGCTGATCCCCCGGATTCGCGGCGACCAACGCCCGATGTTGATGCTGGCCGGCCGTTACGACCTGACATTTCCGCGCCGGTTGACATCCAACCTTATGGAAAATATTGATCAGCAGGGGCTTAGTCCCGAAATGGTCTGGCTGCCCTGCGGCCATTACACCATGGGAACGTTTCCGTTCAACGCCTTGGCCGGATACCGGATCGTTCAGTTTTTACGAAGGTTTCGGGAAACAGGTCGAATGTAAACGCTCGGGGTTTCTCGTTGGAAAGGGGCGGAGTGTAAATGCTAGTGGCGCCGGAGAGGCGCCACTAGCTCAGGTTGGCAAGTTCACCGCGAGGGCGAACTTTCGGGAGAATGGCTAGGGTACAACGCCATCATTGATGGCACTGTATCGGCGGTGCTGGAATTGATGAGGAATAGGCCACTCGCTCGAGTTCACTATGGCGATAGCGAAATCGCATGCCATTTTCGAATTCCACGAGATAGGGGCCTAATGGATCATTCGACGAAACGGTCATGACCCGACCCATCTGGCCGGGCATGGGCGACCGGGCGGTTCGGCGAACCCGAATGTAATCTCCCGCAAAAAGAGGATTAACGGTCCGGTAGTCCGCGATACCCCGGTTGAACGCGGCAAACATCGCCGCTATTCGCTGCCCAAAAGTCTTAATAGATGATTCCCTGAACATCGAACTCTCCACATGTTCATTAGAGTGGATAGTGGGCTTCCTGGATGTAAACGTTTGTTAAGTTCCGGCTGCTAAGTTTTCTACTGGCTGGCAGCGGAAGAGGCCTGAGGACGGGGCGATGGGGAGGTTACGACAATCTATTGCGTGACGAAAACCGCGGCAAAAATCCAGGCTTGCACGATGGCGGCGAACAGTGCGGTCGCCAGTGGATTCTGTGTCCGCCGGTAAATGAACTCGCCGGCGAACCATAGAACCATCCAGAGCGCGACGATCAGGTGCATGACCACCACGACGAAGGCGGATCCCCGGTTGAATGTCAGCGCGCCGGTGACGAGAAACGCCGCCAGCATGAGGCGCGTGGCCAGCGCGATGGCCGCAGCCTTCCACCACGGCCGGATGGGCCGGATATGGATCTCATCGGAGATCAGCAGCGGGAGGAGGGCCGCCGCGATTAACGGCAGCCGCCACCAGCGGGGTTCCTGCGGCGCGAGATGAAGCGCGTTGCCGCCGGCCCACAGTCCCGGCGCCACGATGACGTAGACCGCCGCGAGGAGGGCAATCGCGCTGGCCTCCAAAAAAGGGGTTCCGGGCGGCCGCGCCGGACGGCCTCGCATGACGAGAAGCGCGATTCCGGCGAGAAGCGCGAAGCCCACGACGTAATCCGTGGCGAAAAGACGAACCCATGAAAACAGCGGAGGCGCCGCGGCGCAGGCGAGGGTCGCAAACACCCCAGCCATGGCGTAACGCGCGATGGCCGGCGCGGCCCGGGCGTGTTCGCCGAACTCCGGGACGGGCCCGGAAGATAGCAGGGCGACGCCCAGCAGCAGGGCCGAAATGATCATGCCGGCCAGAAGGGTCAGCCGCCACCCGCTCCGGATGCTTTCGACGTCTCCGCCAAGCCATTCGGCGATCTCTTTCTGAAGCGACGGATGAAAGACCGCTCCGGTATGTCCGGTCCACGGGGCAATCTGGACGCGGACTTCTCCCTCGCCCGCCGTTTCGAGCTCCGAAGCGAATGCGCGGATGCGCGGAATGTCGAATTGGCCCGCGATAATCAGCGCGCGCTGCGCGCGAATCCGGTTCACCGGGGTTGGGGCCGGAGAGAGCAGTACCATGTTTGAAAAATCGCGTTCATTGGCCAGATCGAGCAGCAGCGCCGCGCCCATGGAGTGTCCGGCCACAATGACCGGTTCGGTGAGCGTGTCGAGCACGGCCGCGACCGCATTGCGCGCGACGATGCCGTTGAATGGAACCGTGGAGTCCCCGTGCCCGGGCAGGTCGATCGCATAGACCTCGAAACCGGCATCCACCAGGGACTGCGAAAACAGGTTCATGAGTTCCTTGCTGGCATCCAGGCCATGGACGACCAGCACGCGGCCCCGCGATTGGCCCACGGGCGAATAGTGGACATACGGAGTTGGCGGATCCACCTGGAAAACGCCGGTGTCACGCCGGCTTTCGGTTTGGGAATAGGCGCCACTGGAGCCCGCGAAAATGGCGATGAACAGCGCGATCCAGAAGCGTCGCGGGGTGGATGAAGCGCCAGCGGAAACCGTGTCTGTCATGTTCGGCATGCCGGATGATTGCGTTGCATTAAATTGACGGTCGGCAGCCGTTGCGGTGAAGCGTTCCGGGCAACGAAAGCGCTCGGTCACGCGCGAAAGCCCCTGAGACAGCGATGCTATACTAGCGGGCTTGAAGGTTTCAAACGCGGAGTCCATAGCGCGCGAGGCCAGGGGATTACAGTCCTCGGGGCGCCGGCTTGTTTTCACGAACGGATGTTTTGACCTTCTCCACCCCGGCCACATCGCCCTGCTCCGTCAGGCGAGGGCTCTGGGAGACGCTCTGGCGGTGGCCATCAACAGTGACGCGTCGGTTCGGCGTCTGAAGGGAGCGAACCGGCCCATACTCTCCGAGAATGAGCGCGCGGAGATCCTGGCCGCGCTGGAAATGGTGGATTTTGTTTGTGTTTTCGACGAAGACACCCCGCTGGAGACGATTCTCAAAATCCGTCCCGATGTGCTCGTCAAAGGCGCCGATTGGGGGCCCCATGACATTGTCGGCCGCGCCGAAGTGGAGAGCTGGGGCGGGCGGGTGGCGACCATTCCGCTGGTGGCGGGGAAATCCACGACCGGTGTGATTGAGCGGGTGCTGGCGCGACACGGGATCCCGCAGTCTCCTTCCAACCCCAATGGCTGAAACTCTCGAAAGACGGGTTGCCGCGATCTTTGGCCGGATCGCGAACGCAGTCGACTTCCGTCGCGTGGCCGCCGAAACGCTGCGCGGGGAATCGACCGTCGTCGTTTCGGGCCTGGCGGGAACGGCCCGGGCCCTGTTCGTTGCCGGGTTGTGGCAGACCATGCGCCGCCCGCTCGTGGTCGTGACGGCGCACGACGCGGAGGCGGCCACCCTGGCCGCGGACATCGCTTACTTTCATGCGCAGTTGAACGCCTGTTCGCCGGACCGCGTGGCGGTCTTCCCATCATGGGAAACCGACCCCTATTCGGGCGTCGCGCCCCACGCCGAGGTGCAACAGGCCCGGGCGGCAACCCTCTGGCGGTTGCGCCGCAGGATGGCCGATGTCGTGGTCGCGCCCATGCGCGCCATTCTCTCGCGCCTTCCCGCGCCGTCCCGATTCGACGCCGCCTGTCTGCGTCTGGCCGCGGGTGAGGAAATATCCCAGGAACTGCTCGTCGAGCACCTGGCCTCCGCCGGATACCTCCGCGAAGAGCCGGTCGGCGCCGAGGGAGAATTTTCGGTGCGCGGCGGCATCGTGGATCTGTTTTCGCCGCTCATGCCGAGGCCGGCCCGCATCGAGTTTTTTGGCGACAGCGTGGATTCGATCCGGGAGTTCGATCTGGACGATCAACGTTCCCGCGGGCCGCTGCAACGAATCGATATCCTGCCGATGAGGGATGTGCCGATATCGGGCGAGCTGTTGCGGGTCTGGAGCGCCGCTGCGGTTGAGCGTTGGGGCGCCGCCTTCGAAAAAGATCTTGCGGAAAAGCGTGACCTCGCCATTCATGGCGAGATTTTCCCCGGAATGCAGTTTCTGATGCCTCTGGTGGCGCCGCTGGAAGCCACACTCCTCGATTACGCCGGCGAAACGGCGCTCGTTCTGGACGAGCCCGAAGCCATCGGTGAAGTGGCGGAGGAATTTCTTTCCGGTCTGGAGCGCCGCTATGCCGAGACGGCCGGAGCCGGAGGCGTCGCTCTGCCGCCGGCGGAACTGTTTGTCACTCCCGGCGAACTGGAAGCAGGGGGCGTCAAGCGTCTGACGCTCGAACGGATTGGACTGGATGAGCTTGGCGAAGGCGATGCGGTTGGACGTCCCGTGGCGTCGTTCCGCGTCAACGCGCAATCCGTGGCGAAGTTCCACGGGCGTGTCAGCGATATGGCCGAAGCCGTGCGCAAGGCGACCGAGCAGGGAACCGACGTCGCGCTGATCGGCGCTACCGTCGGAATGGCCGAGCGCCTGCGCGACATCCTGCATGAGTATGGCGTTCCCTTCCGCCTGGAGTTCGGCGAACAGCCTGTCCGGGATCCAGGCGATTCGCGAGCGCCCATCATCGGCGTCGGCAGGATTTCGGAAGGATTACGCATTCCCGACGCGGGACTCGAAATCTATGCCGAGTCCGACATCTTCGATGAGTCCGAACGGCTGCAGTCTCGCCATCCCCGGCGATCCAAGGTATCGGCGTTCATATCGAATCTGCAGGACCTGAAGGTCGGCGACTACGTGGTTCATGTCGACCATGGCATCGGCACGTACAACGGAATAACGCTCGTGCACGACCGGGAGTGCATGGTGCTGCTCTATCAGGGGGCGGACCGGCTGTACG
>DASUFH010000249.1:0-14976 GCA_036274645.1 Terriglobia bacterium | reverse complement strand
GCGCGCCCTCTCCCAGCGCAGCTGGGAGAGGAGGGCATGAGCGAAGCGAAGGCCAGGTGAGGGCAAACAATCAAGGGACAATCCCCTGATTGTTTGCCGGCGCCTGTCGCTCGTCTTTTCTTTCTGCTTCGCCCTATCGGGCTCGCGCTCTGCGGCTCGCTCCCTCCTCTCCCGGCGGAGCCGGGAGAGGGCGGCGCCACTCCAGTCGGCTCCCATACTCACGCTTCGCTTGCGTCAATCTGCTGCAGCGAAGCTGCAGATCCGAGACGTAAACGCGAGTTCATTGCCTGAACGGAGCCCCAAATGTCTAAACTCCAGTGGGCGGTCATAGCCCGCCCCTGCATGCAGACGAAGCCGGACGCAAGCGCGCCTATGCGGCGGCGCCGGTCACACTGCGGACAACGCGTCCGACGGCCAGTGAGCCGTCGAGCACCTGGCCGGCGGTCAGGCCCGGCGCGAGACGTTTTGCATGAATCGTGTGCAGAGCCATGCTGACCGCGCAGCCGCATTGCGCGCAGTCGGGGCTTCCTCCGTAGAAGCAGGGCTCCACGATCGTTTTCAGATCGGCGGAGTAGTTGGTGGAGATCCGGGTGAACGCGCAATGCGCGGGATCTTCGGGGGGATGGTCGAACGCCTGAATCGCGGCGTCGGGCAGAATCAGGTCGGGGTACTTCAGTTTCAGCGCAGGCAATTCCGCGAGCAGCCGACGTCGGGACTCGGATGTGAGCATTTCATCGCTCTGTTCGCCTTTCTGCGGAGTGTAGAGGCTCATCCAGACCCGGTTGGTTTCCGCCCGGGACGTCCAGAAGGCGAGATACTCATCAAGGTAGCCGTCGCGCGTCATCATGGGATCGGTGACCACCCAGCTGATGTCGACTTTGAGGCCTTCCAGATTCTTCAGTATCCGTTCATAGGTGGCCGGGCGCCTTCGCCTGTCGTGTTCGGGTTGCAGGCCGTCGATGGAGACCGCCACCCGGATGCCGGGAAGGCTGTTCCACGATGCGGGGAACGGCAGCACAAGACTGGTTGTCACGAGCGCATTCACGCCCCATTGACTGAGCGTGGGCAGGATCCGATCCAGTTCGCGGTGACGGATCAACGGCTCGCCGCCAATAAAGGAAACCTGGAGCGGATGATGTTTCCGCACCAGCGCCAGCACGCCGTCGACCAGCGCGTCTCCCCGCAGATCGTGAAGCTGGCGCAGCGTGGTCGTCCCTCCGAGATGGCTCTCTCCATAGGCGTAACATCCCGGACAGGCGAGCGGACATTCCCGGGTGATTTCAATCGACAGGATCGGTGTATGCCCGAGAAGAATCTTGCCCCAGGCCGAGAGGACCTTTGCGGCTTTCACTTCACTGCTGCGCTCCATGTGTGCTCCTCGATTGTGAACGAAGGATGTTTCTATGAGTGCTCGATTCCAGCTGCCAGTAGCGCTCTGCGGAACACGCGTCCGAACGTCATGGACGCGTTGTGCAGTGTGGAGACGGGCACGCCGCCAGGCAGCCGGTGCCGGGTCACGGCAGTCATGCCCGCGGAAGCCAGACAGCCGCACTGGGAACAGTCCGGGCGGCCGCCAAACTGACATGGCGTAACGGCCGTGCGCAGATCGGCGGTCATCACCCGCGTCATCTGGGCGAACACGCAGTGGCGGGGATCCTCCGGTGGCTTCATCAGGGCGTCGATCACTTCGGGCGGCATCTCCACTTTTCGATACGATTCGCCCAGCTGGAGCAGTTCGTGGAGCAGGGCAACCCGCGCTTCAGGGGGAACGATTTCGTCGCTCATCTCGCCCACTTGCGGCGTGTAGACGCTGAACCAGATCTTTTCCACTTCATCGCGCGCCGACCAGAAGCGGACGAAGTCCTGAAGGTATCCCGGGCGTCTGGTCATCTGCCGCGTGACTGTGCAATGGACGCGGATGCGATGCCCGAGTATGTGCTGGAGGATCCGCTCGTACGTGGCCGGCTTGCGGCGGACATTGTGTTCGGCCGGCAATCCATCGACGGAGACGGCGATGGTCAGGGGCTCGATTCGGGCCCATGTTGCCGGAATCGGACGCACCGCGCTGGTGACAAGCTGCATCTGAACACCGCGCCGCGCGACCTCGGGAAGGATCTCCTCCAGTTCACGTACACGAACCAGCGGTTCGCCCCCCACAATCGAGAGGTGTACGGGGCGGTAGCGGTCCACGAGTTCCAGCACGCCATTGACGAGTTGTTTTCCCTGAAACTCGCTCACCGTGGTGAGATGCAGGCCGCCGCCAAGATGATCTTCACCGTAGGCGTAACATCCCGGACAGGTGAGTGGACACCGCTTGGTTATTTCGATGGAAAGAAAGGGGAGGCGTCCCGTCAGAACGGACCGCCAGAAATGCAGCAGCTCGGTCGCTCTCATAACGTTTACCGCCGGTGAAATTCAGCCAGTAAACAGTCGACTCAGAACTCAGAACCGCAGATCCGATGGAAAGTGGGATCAGTATACAACGGGAACCTTGTAGGGGCGGTCTATGACCGCCCATTGTCTCGAAGTTGAATTCTGTGAAATCGGGCGGTTATAGACCGCCCCTACAACGCGAAACTGCTTTCACGCGCCAACAAATCGTCTCCTCTTCTATAATGTCCCGGACTCAGCATTCCATTTCTGAAAGGCAGAACGACGTTGCCGTCCGCATCGATGCGAAAGGCGCGCGCCGAGAGTTCCGGTTTGGGAGCCTGGCGACGCATGGTGATCAGTCTGGAATCCGGCGTGACCATCGGATTCCTGGCGATTTACGTTCTTTCCGGCTTTTCGGCCCTGCTTTATCAGGTCGTGTGGCAGCGCATGCTGACGATCTTCAGCGGGTCCGATCTGTATGCCACCACGACGATCGTGGCGGCCTTCATGGCCGGATTGGGTGTGGGAAGCCTTGCGGGCGGGGCCATTGCCGATCGCGTGACCCTTCGGGGCCAGATACGATTCTTTGCGACGGCGGAGTTGTGCATTGGCGCCTTCGCGCTTGTGAGCAAATGGTGGTATTACGACGTGCTGTACGTCCGGCATGGAGCACTCGCCCAGTCTCCCGTCACTCTGGCAGCCGTCCTGTTTGGCAGTCTGTTGATCCCCACGTTTTGCATGGGGGTGTCGTTTCCGCTGATTTCGAAAGCGTTCACCCCGTCGGTTGAAGAGGCGGGTTCCCGCATCGGATTGCTGTATGCGGGCAATACGTTCGGAGCGGCGGCCGGAGCGTTCGCGGCAGCCTGGTTCTTCTTGGGCAATCTCGCTTTTCCCGAGGTTCTGTGGCTGGGGGCGGCGATCAATTTCGTTGTAGCGGTCCTGGCGCTGATTCTTGGGCCGAAGCTGCGAAGTAGATCCGCGTCGCCGGCGGCGGCTTCCCGGGCCGCGACCGTTCGCTCCTCCCGTCCGAAGAAAGGGAGAGCCGCTCTTTCCTTTAACCAGTGGTTGTGGATCTACGCGCTTTCCGGATTCGTGGCTCTTTCCCTCGAGATCGTCTGGTTCCGTTTGCTGGGCGTGATGCTCAAATCCAATTCGTTTACGTTTCCGCATGTGCTGGCCATTTATCTGGCCAGTCTCGCGCTGGGCATTGCCGGCGGAGCGTTCATGGTTCGGCGTTCCGTCCGGGCGGATCAGGTCTGTCTGGGCCTCCTGGCCGGTGTGTCCGCCGCCGCCGCGCTGTCTCTCGTATTGCTGCTGTGGGCTTCAGAGAGTGGGCTCGCAGTGAGTGGGCTCGAAGCCTATCTGGGCGGATATGAGTCGTTCGATGTCGCTCCGATCCGTCAGGCCATACAGGAAGCGCTGACCAGTCCCCTCCGGCTGTTGCGGATCGTCACTGCATCCAGCCCGAGTTTTGCGTCGCTCTACCTCGCCGTGCCTCTCGCGGTTGTGGCGCTGCCGAGTCTTCTGATGGGGCTCTCCTTTCCATTTCTGCAACGCGCCGTCCAGGACAGCCCGGAAGAGGTGGGACGCCGGGTGGGATGGCTGCAGGCGGCCAACATTCTGGGCGCCACGCTGGGCGCTGTGGTGGCCGGTCCGGTCTTTCTTCATCACGCCGGTGTTTCGTGGACGCTGCGTGGTCTTGTCGCTCTGGGCGGCGCGTTCGTATTCCTGTGGGTCAGCAGGATCGCCCGATCCCGTGTCCGGCGCCACACCTATATGGCGGCAACGGCCGCGCTCGCCTGGCTGATATGGCTCGTTCCTGAAGGGTCTGAACTGTGGGCGAGGCTGCATGGCGCCACGCCGGAGAATGTTCTGGTGGCGGAAGACGGTTCCGGAGTGTCTGTGCTCAAGAACACTGCCGACGGCTTTGCCGGCGCCACGGTGGTCTACGTCAACGGACTCGGCCAGAGTTGGATTCCGTTTGGGGGCGTGCACTCCCAGCTTGGAATCATTCCAGCGCTGCTGCATCCCAATCCCCGGGAAGTCGCCGTCATCGGACTCGGCTCGGGGGACACCGCGTACAGCCTCGGCGGGCGCGAAGCGACCCACACGATCACGTGCATCGAGATCATTGCGGCGCAGTTGGATACGCTGCGTCAGCTTCAGGATCGTAAACCCTATGGCGGCCTCGAAGGCCTCCTGACGGACACGCGGTTCGGTTTCGCTTTCACCGACGGTCGAAGCTATCTTGCGCGGAGCGACCGACAGTTCGACGTTATTGAGGCGGACGCGCTCCGGCCGAACAGCGCGTTTGCCGGAAATCTGTATTCCTACGAGTACTTCCTGCTGCTCAGGAGCCGGTTGAAGCCCGGCGGTCTCGCGGTCACCTGGGCGCCCACTCCCCGCGTTGTCGCGACATTTGCGCGGGCGTTTCCCCACGTGTTCCAGATCGATTCGATCCTGGTGGGCAGCGCGGATCCGATCCCCTATGATTCCGACGTGATTCGGGCGCGGCTCGAACATCCGTTCACGCAGAACCACTACTCAAGGGCCGGAATCAACGTCAACCTCCTTGCGGCCCCGCTGCTGGATCGGAGCCGTGAGGATCTCACGCTCGATTCCGGCGTCCCCGCCGCCGATGACCTGAACACGGACCTTCATCCCAAAGATGAATACGGTCTCTGAGCCTTAGTTTCCCTTCGATTGCGAATTTGGTCATCCGGTTGCACCTTTTGTTTTCAGGTGGATTCGAAAGCTGATGACTGGAGGTGTGTATGAAACGCATGACTGCAATCGCCGGACTTGCGGCCTGGATCTGTAGTCTCACCCTTGTGGCGGCCCCCCAGGGTCCTCGTGGCGGGCGCTGGCGTCTGTATGATCCTCAGACGGAAGTGACCTTTCAGGGAGTCGTCGAAAAGGTCATACGAGTCACTCATCACCGTGGTGGCCGAGAGGGCATTCACCTGGCTGTGAAAAGCGGAAACGACACCTATGACGTCCGGGTAGGGCCCGCCAACTTCGTTGAGAAGACGATGACGTTCAAGGACGGTGACACGATTCAGGTGACCGGATCCAGGGTTATGGTGATGGGCAAGAGCGCGATCCTGGCGCGACAGATTACGAAGGGAAATCAGACCTTGAAGCTCCGGGAAGCGAACGGCATGCCTTTGTGGCGAGGGATGCGAACGCCGATCTCGTGACAAAGGATGGCTTCTGTCAGTGGGCTGCCGCGCTCAGTTCACGCTGAAGTGTCCGTTTCCGTGTTTGCCGTTGCCCCTCGTCGATCCGAGTTGTGCGTTCACGCGCTGAATCGCTTCTTCCAGATGGATGACGAGGGCCCGCAGCCGCCGCCAGGTGGAGGTAATCTCCAGGAGGCCCTGCCGGGATTCCAGGTCCAGATTGAGAATGGAGCTCACCACAAAAGAAAGCGTCACGGGATCTTCGGCAATCTCGGGATCATCCGCTTCCACTCCATGGAGCCGGGCCACGCGTCTGCGCAGGTCGCGATATCGCCAGGCGACTTCGCCGCACGCCTCCCGGAGTTCGCTTTCGTTTTCCGGGTCGTCGTCGAAGAATTCCACGTCGGCGCGCCAGTACGGCGCGCTTCCGCTGAACCGCTCCACGCGAAAGCGCCGCTTGCCGGCGACCACGATGTTGAGGCGGCCGTCTTCCAGGCGTTCGTGCTGGATGATTTGCGCGGTGACGCCAACCGTCCGGATGGTGGATTCGCTCTCAACGGATCCGGGAGGAATCATCACGATGCCGAAGCTGGCGGACTGGTCGATGCATTCGTTGATCATCAGGCGGTAGCGCGGCTCGAAAATGTGCAGCGGCGTCAGCACTCTCGGGAAGAAGACCATGGGCAGCGGGAACAACGGAATGTTCATGAGGTTAGTCTACCCTGCGACGAGTGGCGCGCGGACAGGAACGAACGGAAGCGAGCGGGATCGCCCGTCGCCACGAAAAAGCCTGATAGCATGGCTGCGTGGCGAGCATCACCCAGCTGGAATATGTCGTCGCGTTGGACCAACGCCGGCATTTCGGGCGGGCGGCCGCGCAGTGTCATGTCGCGCAGCCGACGCTGAGCGCGCAGATCCGAAAACTGGAAGAAGAGCTGGGCGTCGTCCTGTTTGACCGCAACAAGCAGCCGATCCTGCCGACCGAAGACGGCAAGGCGTTCATCGAACAGGCCAAGGTCGTGCTCACGGAGTTTCGGCGGTTCTCCCTGCTCGGTAATCGCAACGCCGACGAGCTTTCCGGCGAATTCCGGCTGGCGATCATTCCCACCCTGGCGCCGTTCCTGATGCCGCTTTTCCTGGCCCGGTTTACGCGCCGCTATCCGCGCATCGAACTCGTCATCGACGAGATGTCCACGGAGCGCATCATCGAAGCCATGGACAAGGACCTCGTCGACGCGGGACTGCTCGCGACGCCACTCGGCCTGTCGCGCGTGGAGGAAGAGCCGCTCTTCTATGAGCCGTTCTTCCTTTATGTGGGGCCGGGCCACAGGTTCGCCTCCCGCAAGAAGATTTCGGAGAGCATGCTGGAGCCACGGGAACTGTGGCTCCCGTCCGAAGAACACTGCCTCCGCCGGCAGGTCATCGATGTGTGCGGTGGCGGCGATCGCGGCGGGTGTTTTCCGTCCGTGCATTTAAAGGGAGGGAGCATCGAGACCATTGTCGAGATGGTGTCGAACGGCGAAGGGTACACGCTTCTGCCACAGCTGGCCGCCGAATCGGTCCACCGGAGGAAATACGAGGGATCGGTCATCCCGCTGGAACGGCCGTCCCCCGCCCGCGAAGTCAGCCTGGTCCACCGGCGCGGCCACCTCAAGCAGTCGATGATGAAACTGCTGCGCTCGAGCGTCGAAGCCCACCTTCCGAAGGGACTGCCGCGCGAGAAGTCGCGGTCGTTTCGCGTGGTCGAACTGGTCGGGCAGTTCAAATAGCTGCTGTCTATCGCCGATCAAGACAATCAATTTGAAGAATGAGTCCGTCTGCGAGACCATTTGAAAACCAAAAAGGAGGTTGTTCAGCTATGAGCTCACTGAAGGGAACCAGGACCCATACGAATCTGAAGGACGCGTTCGCGGGAGAATCGCAGGCGAACCGGCGCTATCTCTACTTCGCCAAGGTGGCGGATGTCGAAGGCTATCCGGAAGTCGCCAGCAATTTCCGGGAGACCGCCGAAGGCGAAACCGGCCACGCGCACGGACACCTCGACTATCTCAAGCAGGTCGGCGATCCGGCCACCGGGTTGCCGCTGGGCGATACCACTCTCAATCTGAAGGCGGCCATCGAGGGAGAAACCCACGAATACACCGATATGTATCCCGGCATGGCGAAGACGGCCCGGGAAGAAGGCTTCAAGGAAATTGCCGACTGGTTCGAAACCCTGGCCAAAGCGGAGAAGTCGCACGCCGGCCGGTTTACCCAGATGCTCAAAACGGTTTCATAGGGGGAATGGGGAATTGGGAAATTAGGGACAGAGAGGAATTTCGCCTTCGCGAAATTCCTCTCTGTCCCTAATTTCCCAATTCCCCGTGAAAACGCATGTCTGAGACCAGCGAACGTATCTCGTATTTGCCGACAGACGGGTTGTCTTACGATCCGGCGGAGCGCGTCTATTGGGATACGCAGGCGTTGCAGAAGGAAGTGACCCGGGCATTTGAGATCTGCCATGGCTGCCGGCTGTGTTTCAAATACTGCGACACGTTTCCCAGCCTGTTTTCGCTGCTCGACAACAAGTACGACGGCGATGTCGCGCGCGTTACTCCTTCGGAAACCCGGCACATCTTCGACGCCTGCTTTCAGTGCAAGCTCTGCGAGGTGCAGTGTCCCTACACGCCGCGCGACAATCATCAATTCCAACTGGATTTCCCGAAGCTCGTTCACCGCTACGCCGCGCAGCGTACACGCAGGGAAGGCGTGAGCCTGCGGGACCGCATTCTGGGCAACCCGGATGGCGCGGGCTTGCTCGCGCGGGCCAGCCTGGGAATCGCGAACCTGATGAATCGCGTGCCGCTGAATCGCTGGCTGATGGAAAAGGTCCTCGGCATTCACCGCAGGAAGAAGCTGCCGGACTTCGCTTCATCGACGTTCGAACGGTGGGCGGACAGTGAAGGGCTGATCTCGGATCAGAAGGATTGTGAGGTCGTTCTCTTCCAGACCTGTTATGTCCAGAACAATGAGCCGGAGATCGGCCGCGACACCGTTGCCGTGATGCGTAAGAATCAGGTCCGCGCGCAGTGCGAACGCGGCCTGGAGTGTTGCGGCATGCCACGCTGGGAGTCCGGCGATCTCGATAATCTGCGGCGGCAGGCCCACGCCAATATCGAGAAGCTTTTGCCTTATGTGGATCGGGGCGCGAAAGTGATTGCCGTCAATCCGACCTGCTCCATGATGATGCGGCGCGAATATCCCGAACTTGTCGCGGAAGAGGATCGCGAGAAGGCCCGCCGCCTTGCCGCGGCGGTGATGGATCCGAGCGAGTTTCTCTGGTCGATCCGGAACGAACCGCGGTTCGCGACGGACTTCAAGAGTTCGCCGGGAGCGAGCGTGGGATATCACGCGCCCTGTCACCTCCGGTCCCAGGCGGTCGGTTTCAAGGGCCGCGATCTGCTCCGCAAGATTCCCGGCGTCACGCCGAAGACCGTGATGGAATGTTGCGGTCATGACGGTACCTACGCGATGAAAGTGGAAGGTTTTGAGCCGTCGCGCCGCATTGGACGGAAGGCGTTCGACGGCATGAAGGCCACCGAATCGACGGTCTGGTCCACCGACTGCCCGCTGGCCGCCATCCAGTTCGAACAGCACGCCGGCGTGAAGCCGATGCATCCCATGACGATTCTGGCGCGGGCGTACCGCGAGAACGGATTTCCGCAAAAGGTTAATGGCAATGAGACGGGTCACTAGGGAAGAAGTTCGCAGCCGGGAGGAGTACGAGAAGACGCGCGAGGCGTTCCGGCGGTCGGTCCTCGAGCAGAAGGACCGGCGCCGGATTCACGTGGGTGAACATCTGACGTTTCTCTTCGAGAACCACGATACCGTGCTCTATCAGATCCAGGAGATGATTCGCGCCGAAGGGATTCACGGAGAGGCGGAGATCCGCCACGAGATGGATACCTACAATGAACTCCTGGGCGACAAAGGCGAGTTGGGGTGCGTCCTGCTCGTGGAGATTCCCGACCCGGCAAAACGTCCCGAGTTGCTGGCGCGATGGAAAGGACTTCCGGAAACCCTGTTCATTGGAACCCGGAGCGGCGATCGTGTTCCGGCCGTTTTTGACACGCGCCAGGTGGGCGGGGATCGCATCAGTTCAGTTCAATATCTGAAGTTTCGGTTGGGGGATCGTGTTCCCGTGACAATCGGTTGTTCACATCCCGATATCGCCACCGAAACGACGCTCAGCCCCGAACAGGCCGCGACGCTGTGCGGCGATCTCTTATAGCTGTCTGGAGCGGAAGGCGAGGATGATGTGATTCGTTCATGCGCGTCGTGTGGACAGAAAAACCGGATTCCCCCGGAACATCTGACGGATACGGGCCGCTGCGGCGCCTGCAAGGCGGCGATTCCTCCTGTTAACGAGCCTATCGACGTGGATTCCGCGGACTTCAACGCGATCGTTGCCGGCGCGTCGGTTCCGGTCCTGGTCGATTTCTGGGCCGCCTGGTGCGGGCCGTGTCGCATGGCCGCGCCGGAAGTGAAGAAGACCGCCGAAGCCATGGCCGGCCGCGCCATCGTCCTGAAGGTGGATACGGAGCGGTCGCCCGATCTGGCGCGTCAGTTCAATGTGATGAGCATTCCGAATTTTGTCGTGATCAGGAACCGGCAGGTCGCCCGGCAGCAGCCCGGACTGGTGGATCATCGACAGATGGTCGCGTGGCTCGTCGAAGCGGGCGCGTAAGTGACCCATAGGTCGGCGAGATTGTGTAGCAGCGTCCCCTCTGCCAGCAGGCTTAGACCAATAGGTGCAAGGTACATCCCCGATTGGGCTCCTCGTGTGCACGCCGGAGGCGTGCCAGGACGATAGCCCGGGGTGAGCGAGCAACGCGAGCCACCCCGGGTCAACCATAGGGCGAAACTGGCGCCCCGCAAGGGGCGCCAGGAATCCTTGCGCCCCTGCGGGGCGCAAGCGAGTGAGGGGAGGGGGCCTCCCCGGGTGTCGCTTTCGCTCCACCCCGGGCTATCCTCCTGGCACGCCTCCGGCGTGCCAAATGGCCAAACTCAGGGTGTCCCCATACCCGTCACCCACTCTACGACCGCCAGGGAATCTAACGTGCCGCAAAAGGATCGTTCCTGAACTGGTATAACTTCCGCGGATTCACGACGAGGATCTGACGCAGCTGCGTCATGTCTTTGTGCGCGGCCGGCCAGATCCAGAAGTTCGCGATATCTCCATCGTTCGGCATCTTGTTCGGCGGATCACCGCGGCCGGTGAGGATCACCGTGTTCATGTTGGGGCGCGGACGGTCTGTGCCACTGATGACATTGCCGGGAAAGTGTTTTAGCAGGGCATGCGCAAACGGCAGCGCGACATCCCAGTCCTCCGGCCGGGCCGAACGCGTGTAGCGGTCGGGTGACGTGACCTTCCAGTAGATATCGTTGCGGCTCGCGCCCAGTTCGAGCAGGCGCTGAAAGTAGTCGTTCTTTTCCACCGGTGTTTTCACGTCGGGACGGCCCATGTGATCGATGATGACCGGTGTGGGCAGGGAGCGGATCAGCGGTTCCATTGTCGCGAACGTGTCCGGCAGGAAGTAGAGATCGACATGCCAGCCGAGCGGCTGAATCTTCTGCGCGATTCGTTGGATCACGTCCACCGGCGTGGTTTCCGCCGCGATGTGCGGCAGAAACGCGAAGCGAACCCCGCGGACTCCGGCGTCGTGCATGCGCCGCAACTCGTCGCCGGACACGTTCTTATCGACACTGGCGACGCCGGCGGCCCTGCCGTCCATATGCTCCAGCGCGTCCACCACAACGTTGTTATCTGTGCCGTGGCAGGTGGCCTGAACCACGACGTATCCCCAGAACCCCATCTTCTCGACGAGGATTTCCTTCTGCTCCTGCCAGGTCGCCGCGAACGGCCGGTACTGCGCTTTCGGCGACAGGGGAAACCGGTCGAACGGACCGATCACGTGCATATGGGAGTCGATGGCGCCGGGCGGCATCGAAAAAACGAGCGGGGCCGGATTGGGATCCTGTTTGACGTATTCTGGGCTGCTCATGGCGTTAAGAGTGTAATGCGTTCCTGTGCGGGATTGTCCAGCAGGGATTGGAACATCTCCGGCGGCATTTCCGCCACGGGCAGTTAGAGAAGGTTGGCGGCGGCGATCGCGATGGCGAGGATCAGCACGGCGGCGCCGAAAATCCGGCGAACGCGGGGTTCGGAGAGGCTGTCGCTCAGCCGGATGCCGGCCAGCAGTCCTCCGACGGAGAAGGCGATGAATCCGGTCAACAGCGGGACCTCGAGGGAGATAAACCGGAACTGGCCCACCATGCCGGAAGCCGAGTTCAGGGCAATAATGGCCAGCGAAGACGCGGTGGCCTTGCGGGCGCTCAGGCCTGCGAACAGCGCCAGCGCCGGAACGATCAGAAAACCGCCGCCGATGCCCAGGAAACCGCTTAACAGTCCGACCACAAACCCCGCGGCCAGGCAGCGCAGAATGCTGCAGGAACGCGGGACGATGGCCGATGCGCTCTGCCACATCCGGATTCCCGATACCGCCATGAGCGCGGTGAACAGGAGCATGAGCGCGCGGGGCGACAGCAGGTTTCGTCCGCTCGAGCCGAAAAAAGCGCCGATCATTCCAGTGGCGGCGAAAGCGGCGACCGCTTTCAGTTCAACCGCGCCCCGGCGGAAGCGCGCCACCGCGCCGACGAAACTGGTCGCGCACACGATGACCAATGACATCGCGATCGCCTGTTCGACAGGAATGCCCGCGATATAGACCAGAATGGGGATGACCAGAATCGATCCGCCGCTTCCCAACGCGCCGAGCGACAGTCCCACCAGGGAAGCAAGCGCCATCGCAAGGACCTGAGGCGCAGTCAGGTGTGAAATTGCGTCCAAACAGGCAATCTACCACGGTTTTCGTGTACCATCCTACGAGGCATTATCGGTACGGAAAGGAAGGTTTTGAAATGAGCAAAGGTTCGAAGTCTGTGGCGCGCAGGCGTTTTCTGGCCGGTATGGGAACGGGCGTAACTGCGCTGGGCGCTATCACTGCCGCCGGCAGTCCTGCGGCCGCGCAGTCCGCCGGTTCGGCCTGGACGCCGGAGCATCACCCGCAGGACGAGTGGCTCGACAAGATTCCCGGCAAGCACCGCTTCGTTTTTGACACGACGACGATTGAGGCGCTGAATTCCGCGATTCTGTATGCCGGCAACTACTACACGGCGAACCAGTCCGGTTACGGACTCGGAGACGCGGATCTGGCGGTCGTGATCGTCGCGCGACATTTTTCCACACCGTTCGCGTACAACGATGCCATCTGGTCGAAATACGGGACTCCGATTTCCAGCTTCCTCGGAAACAACAACAAGACCAATACCTACGGGCGGCAACTGGCGGGGCTCACCGGTCGCGGCATGCATCTGGCCGTGTGCCAGATGGCGACGCGATTGCTCTCGCAGACGATTGCGCGCAGCGTCGGGGGCAATGCGGACGAGGTCTACAAGGAAATCTCCGAGAACCTGCTGCCGAACAGCCATCTTGTTCCTGCCGGGATTGTGGCCGTGAATCGGGCCCAGGAACACGGATACGCGTTCGCCTACACGGAATAGCCGGAGAGCGAAACCGCCGGAAGAGAAGCGCCGGGTCAGCGGTTCAGGTAATACACGCTGTCGACCGGAACCTTGTCACTCCGGTAGTCCATTTCCTTGAACGGGTAAGACGGCCGGGCTTTGGAGTTGATGAACGCTGCGATCTGCTGGGCCTCTTCATCCGTCAGGACACCCGGGTCGGTATAGGGCATCATGTAGCGAATGATGCCCGCCAGCGTGTAGATGCGCGCGGCGCCGGCCCCGTCATTCCAGGAGTCGGGTCCCCACAGGGGCGCCGCTTTCTTGTCTCCGAGCGCGACGCCCTGTCCGTCTTCCCCGTGACAGTTCACGCAGCGTTCCATGAACAGTTCTTCACCCTTGGCCGGATCCAGTTTAGAGACGGGAATCCGGCTTTCCGTCGCAATCGCATTCTGCCCGCGCCATGCCGGGCTTTTGCCCACCTCATAGCCACGCGACAGCCAGGTGATATAAGCGGCAATCGCGTGAACCTCGTTCGAATCAGGTGAAGGCAGCTTGCCGCGGTTCGGTTCGGCGCCGGCGGCCCCGGTGGCGTTCTGGCTGCGCCAGAAGCAGTCGACGATTCGGTCGTTCAGCGAATAGAGACGTCCGGAGCGCCGATTGTATTCCGGAAACACGGCCGCCACGCCGACCAGCGGCAGCGCCTTCTCGCGCTGCCCGCCGTTCAGATGGCAGTTTCCGCAGGCGATCTTCCCCGGGGAGTACTGGGGCGCTTCAGCGGGTGTGTTGATGAAGAGCTTGAATCCCCAGCGAATATCTTTGGCGAGGGGAGACTCGTCCAGCGTGGAGTCGGTCAGGGGATTCCGTGGATAATCCCACGCCGTCGTCAAAGCCGTTTTCGACAGGATCAGCGGACCGGGCGGCTTCGGCGACTCCGCCGGCCGGGAGCAGGCAGGGGCTAATAAAATAGCGCCTATGCCTGCGATTCCCAGAATGAAGTGCCGAAGCTTCATTGACAGCCGGTTTCCGGTTGGCCGGTTACTTCCTGTGGGCCTTGACGTAGTCAACCACAAAGGTCTTCATGCCGGCGCTCATGGCGCCCAGTTCGGTCGCTTCCGCCATCGCTTTGTCGTCTTCCCACTTATCGACCAGGACCCGTTTGACATACCACAACGCTGAGGCGCGGTTGCCGCTTGCGCAATGGATGAACGCCGGCTGGTTGCCCGGTTCAGCAATGGTCTTCACAAATTTGTCGACCACGGTGGGGTCCGGCATGCTGCCACTCAGGGGCATGTGGAAGAACGCAATGCCCGCGTCCTTTGCGGCAGCGGTTTCGCCTTCGATGTCGGCGCCCTGTTCGGTGGCCAGCCGGAAATTGAAGATGGCCTTGAAGCCCATCTTCTTGATTTCCGCAACGGCCGAGGCCTTGACCGCGCCGGCGCAGGCCACAGTTGTTTCCAGGCGCGCCAGGTTGGTAATTCCGGGCACATTTTCCTTCGTGACCTTGCTCTGACCGAAGGCGACGGGGATCACGAGGGCCATAAGAAGGACAATCAATGTCGTTCGCATGAGGAGAACTCCTGGCAAGGACTCTACGGTTTTTCCGCCCGGACTTTTTATCACATCCATCGTTCCGTCGCACGTTTTGTCACTGGTCGCAGGTCGCTTCCCTGATGCAGGGGCGGTCTATGACCGCCCTGCATGGGGGCACATCTGCCCAAATTGCAAAACGCAGTGTGGCAGAACCAAAGGCTGGGAAGGGGTTTCAGTGAGGTGAATCCGAAGGGGTGTGGTTTTCCACCTGAGATCCTGGCGCCCTTTCAGGGGCCCTTTTTTTGGTTGGATCAGGTACCCAGGGGTTGCG
>DASUFH010000248.1:0-10450 GCA_036274645.1 Terriglobia bacterium | reverse complement strand
GGATCAGGTAGTCGCGCCAGTGAACATGGCGCGCGGGAGTCGGACCGGCAGCGTCGGCCTGTCCCCGCGCCGGCTCCTTCTTCCGAAGAGCCCAGGCGCCGAGCGCCAGTCCGGGCGGCACGACCGCGAAGAAGGCGCTTCGCCATCCGAACGCGTCTCCGATCTGCTCTCCGAGAATGAAGCCCAGCGCGCTGCCGAACGGAATCGCCAGATAGAACCACGCGAGGGCGCGTCCGCGTCTTTCCGCCGGATAGAAATCGGAAATCAATGTCGGAGCGATAGGCCCGTAGGCCGCTTCGCCCACCCCGACCAGGCAGCGCGTCACCAGCAGGACGCCAAACGATCCCGCCAGTCCGGTGGCGCCGCTCGCCAGACTCCATAGCGCCACCCCGATGCCGATGAGCGTCCAGCGGGAGCGGGTTTCCGCCAGGCGGCCAAACACCGGCGCGCACAACATGTAGGTCACCATGAAGGCCATCGAGAGCAGGCCGATCAGGGCATTCTCCGGCTTGAACCCGAGGGATGACTCAAACCAGTCGAGAAGCGCGCTCGTTGCCGCTCCGGTCCCGGCCCCGAAAAACGATTCGCGAATATCCGGGACCACCGCGGCCAGCACCTGCCGGTCGATGTAGTTAAAGAGGTTGATCAGAAGCAGCAGGCTCATCGCGCTGCGGGCGTTGGAGCCTGCCGGTGAGCCGCGTGAAGGAATGGTGTTCATGGCGAAGAAGGCGGCGCTCATTATACCGTCGCTTGGCATGGTCGGTTCCCGCCTGCCTGCAGGGGGGGCTATGACACGGGGCCCCCCAGTTTCTTCCGACCCCGTGTTGTCTTTCTGTTATAACGGGCTTTTGTAACGCCGAATGGCCTGTCCATCACGATCCGGTGCTGAAGCGCCGCCCCGGGTTTTCAATTTGAGGAGAGTTAACAGATGCGCCAGTTCCTTGCGATCGTTCTCAGCCTGACGCTTGCGATATCCACTTTTGCCCAGGCTCCCGGAATTGCCCCGGCCGCGCCGCGGACCTCCGCGGTCCGCAATAGTTTTCAGGAACTGACGGCCCATCTGGATGCGGGAGGGAATCTTTATTTATATGTCAGCACCGAAGAGCTGTTGAAAGGGCTGTCCCGGCAGATGACCGAGTGGCGGGGGCTCTTCGATAACGTGGCGGGCTTGAGCGAAGAGGATCGTCAGAATGTCGACCGCGTCTTCGATGTGCTCAGCAGCATCGTGAAGAACAGCGGCGTCGAAGACGTCAGCGGCTTCGGCATGAGTTCGATTGCGCTCGACGAAAACCTGTACCGCGTGAAGTCGATGCTGCATCACTATCGCGGTAACGATTCCGGATACCTCTGGTCTGTGATGGGCCGGAAGCCCCACCGCCTCGACGGGCTTGATTTGATGCCGGCCAGCGCGGCTCTGGCCTGGTACACGGATCTCGATGTTCCACTGGTGTGGTCGGTCTTGAATAACGAGATCGGCAAGTCCGGAATTGCCGGCGCCAGCGAGGCGCTGGGGAGTCTGCCGGAATTGTTCAATGCGATGACCGGAGCCGAACTCAATCCGATACTGGGTTCGCTGGGCGGAGAGTACGGTGTCGCGCTCACGCTGGACGACACGCGGATGATGGAGCTGCCCGCGCCGGACGGATCCGTGATGCGGATTCCGGAAATTGGCGGATTGCTGATCGTCAAGACCAAGGACGAGCAGATATTCAATCTGGTCGATTCGTTCATGAGTGGCAGCGCGCAGATCTTTCGAGCCGATCGTCCCGGCTTGAAGATGCGCGTTCTGACGACGTCCGGCGACACGCAGACGAGCCTGCGTCCGGCGATCGCCCAGAGTGGTGAATACCTGATGCTCGCGTCCAACAGCGCCCTCATTGAGGAAGCGGTGGCCGTCCGGGCGGGTTCCCGTTCCGGATTGCGCTCCACGGAGGACTTCAGGCGGCTGTCCAGCGGCGTGCCCGACGAAGGCAATTCGTTTTCGTTCGTCAGTCCGCGGGTGGGGGAAGCGATTGCCCGAATGCAGTCGCAGATCATTGAAAATGCGCATGTGGATGCAACCCAGCGTCAGATGCTGTCGACGTTCCTGGGCACGGGCGCGGGTAGCTACGGTGTGGCGGCAAACACGGATGAAGGCTGGGTCACCGTTTCCAACACGACGCAGAATCCGCTGAACGTGCTCAAGGCGCCTCTGGAGATCGTGCCGGCCATCATGGCCTCCGTCGTGATTCCAGCCCTGTTGCGTTCCCGGCAGAGCGCCAATGAAAGTTCGGCCATTGCCAATCTCCGGTCGATTCATGCGGCCGAAGTCGAGTACTATGCGCTTTCGAACAAATACGGCGATATGCGCACACTCGTTTCCGAGGGGATCCTGGACGAACGGTTCCTTTCAGAAGTGAGCGGGTACCGATACCAAATTGACACGTCCCTGAGAGGCGACTATCTTGCCAGGGCAACACCGGTCGGCGAAGGCAGCGGTCGCTTTGAATTCTATGTGATGTCCGAGGGCGTGGTTCGTTATTCGATCGATCCGCTTCTCTCGCCCCCGGGGCAGAGCGGAGATCCCGTGGACGGGTTGCCGCCAGGAAGACGCGGTATCGTCCGGAACGATGATCCGGCCGCGGTTGACGCCGTCGCAAGAGCGCGGCCGGTCAACATGAAATAGCTATGGCAAACAAGTCGATCATACGGAAGGCAGGATTCGGCGGCGGCGCTGTCCTGATCCTTGCCGTCGTGTTGTGCCTGGGGGGCGCCGGGTGGGGCGCCGTATGGAGCGCGCCGGCCCAAAGCGCGGCGCAGACCGGCGCCAGAACGCTTCCGCGCGCAGCCGACGGCAAGCCGGATCTGCAGGGCATATGGCAGGCGGAAAGCGGCGTCGGGCTGGATCTGGAGGGGCGCCTGACGAAGAATGGCGCCGCGGGCCGCAGCGTCGTCGAGGGCGGGACGATTCCGTACCGGCCCGAAGCGCTGGCCAAACGGCAGGAGAACCTGGCGGCGCGGCAGACCGCGGATCCCATGGCCAGCTGTTTCATGCCGGGAGTTCCCCGGATCATGTATCTCGACTATCCCTTTCAGATCTTCCAGACCGCCGAACATGTCGCCATCACGTTTGAATGGTCGCAGGTCTTTCGCCTGATCTACCTCAAGGGCAAACCCGGGCCTTCCGGATTCGATTTCTGGATGGGCCATTCGATGGGACGATGGGACGGCGACACGTTCGTCGTCGATGTCACGGCGCAGAACGATCGCACGTGGTTTGACGCGGCGGGTAACCATCACAGCGATTCCGGTCATATGGTGGAGCGCTACACGCTGGTGGACGCCGATACGATCCGGTACGAAGTGACAGTCGAAGATCCCAAGACATTCACCCGCTCCTGGAAGATCTCGATCCCGCTGCATCGCCGCAAAGACATGACGCGGCTGCTCGAGTTTCAGTGTCAGGCGGAAGCGGAGGAAGCCAGCGGGTTGTTCGAACGCGATCCGCGCACCTGGTACACGCCAAAAGGCGCTCCGGCGCCGGGAGGAGGGGGCCGATGAAACGCGCATTCAGACGCGCCCTGATCGTGACGATGCTCGTGGTTCCGTTTGCCGCGCTTCTGGCGCCGGCCCAACAGCGCGGCCGCGGCGGCGCCGGACGGGGAGGCGCCGCCCGGGGAGGCCGTGGAGCATCCGAACCTGTTCGCCGCATGCCGGATGGAAAGCCCGACCTGACCGGTATGTACCTGGCGAGTTCCAGCGGCGCCAATTATGGGCTGGAACAGAATCCGCGGGACTTCCTCACGCCTGGCACGGGCGGAGTGGTGGTCGATCCGCCCGACCGCAGACTCCCGTATCAGGAGTGGGCGCGGGCCGAGCGGATTGAGCGCGAACTGCCCGAACGCGGCTATGACGATCCGACGGCGCACTGCTTTGTCGCCGGCGTGCCGCGATCGATGTACACGCCGTCGCCCTATCAGATCCTGCAGCCACCCGGTTATGTCGTCATGTTGTTCGAGCGGATGTCGTGGCGCATCATCCCACTCGATAACCGGCCGCACCTGCCGGACAACGTCAGGCTGTGGCAGGGAGACTCGGTCGGCCACTGGGAAGGCGACACACTGGTGGTGGAGACGACGAACTTCAACGGCAAGGCCTGGCTGAACGAGCGAGGCGACATCGTGAGTCATGCGCAACACGTCGTAGAGGAATTCATTCCCGTCGACGCGAATACCATCACCTATCGCGCCACCGTTACCGATCCGGTAGTCTACACGCGCCCCTGGACCATCCAGATGCCGCTGAACCGGAGAACCGTTCAGGACGGAGACACCCGGCGAGACGACCAGTTGCTGGAAGTGGCCTGCCACGAAGACAACGGTGATCTGCAGCACTTGAAGGAAGTTAAGGACGCGGCCCGGGCCGCAAAGCAGGAAAAGGAGAAATAGCATGAACGTGATCGCAAAGAGCGTCGTTGCGGCGGGCGTCCTGACATGGATGCTCGCGGCCGCGCCCCTCGGGGCGCATCACTCCTTTACCGCGGAGTTCGACGAGAACAAGCCGGTGAAGCTCACCGGAAAGGTGACGTCGATGAAGTGGGGAAATCCGCATGCCTGGATCTATATCGATGTCACGGGCCCCGATGGCAAGGTGGTCAATTGGGCGCTGGAGACCGGTAACGCGAATCAGCTGATCCGCAACGGCTGGAAGAAGGAAGATCTTCCGGTCGGTACGCCACTCGTTGCCGAAGGCTGGCAGGCCCGCAACGGCACTCCGACCGCCAACGTGAACTCCATCACGCTTAACGGCCGCCGGTTGTTTGCCGGAACGTCCAATACCAACGCGCAGCAGCCGCAGCAGTAAACGTGATGCGATTGGTTCTGTTTCTTGCGGCGTTCATGGCATATGCCGGGGCCGCCTTTGCCGAGACCGAATTCAAGACACTCTTTGACGGCAAAAGTCTCGACGGCTGGAAAACCCAAAACAGCGCCGCGGATACATTCAAGCTGAAGGACGGCGTTCTGCATGTCGAAGGGAACAGCGGATGGCTTCGCTCCGCCGAGCAGTATGGTGATTTTCAACTCCAGGTAGAGGTCCGTTTCCTGACCGACAACGCCGACAGCGGCGTGTTCGTCCGGGCCGTCGGCGACTCGATCTTCATGCGCGGCTGGCCGGGCAGCAGCTATCAGGTGCAGGCTCGCGACGTCACGCGGAACAAGAGCGCGAATCCCCTCCTGATCGGCAACATTTATCGTCACGGCAATCGCGGCGGTGAGACCACTTTCGATTCCCAGGCCGCGTTTCAGGCTGCGAAGGCGACCGGGGAATGGCAGACCTTCGATATCGAGGTCCGCGGCGACACGATCAAGGTGACGCTGAACGGAACCGTGCTGACGCAGGCGACCGGACTCGCGAACCCGAGGGGATATATCGGTCTGCAGGGTGAAGCGGGCGTTGTCGAGTATCGCGCGGTCCGGATCCGGGAAATCCAGAAGGACTGAAGCAGACGGGGAAAGGATTATCCTCGAGCCACGCTGATGACCTGCGCTTCCATGTAGCTCTTCAACCCCAGCGCGGAATACTCTCGGCCGAATCCGGATTCCTTCGCGCCTCCGAATGGAATCGATGGCTCAGGCGTGACGTGCTGATTCACCCATGCCGTACCCACTTCCAGACGCGCGGCAATTTCCGCTCCCCTGGCCAGATTCGTCGTCCACACCGAACCGCCCAGCCCGTAGCGCGTGTGGTTGGCGCGCCGGATCGCGTCATCGACATCGCTGTAACGCAGAACCGGCAGAATCGGCCCGAACGGTTCCTCGTCGACCAGCCGGGTTCCCTCGGCGATATCGGACACGATGGTCGGCGCAACGAAGTACCCCGGTCCGTCGAGCGCGTGCCCTCCGGCAAGAATCCGGGCGCCGCGTTGCCGGGTGTCTTCAAGGATTCCGAGGACTCGTTCGTACTGCATGCGGTTTTGAACCGGTCCGATCTCCACTCCGGGGTCCAGGCCGTTGCCGACTTTGACGGTTCGCGCCATCTCCGCCAGTTTTTCGCAGATCGGCTCGTACACGCTGTCGTGGACGTACAGCCGTTTGATGGCCACGCAGATCTGTCCGCAGTTGGCGAACGCCGCCCAGAACAGTTTTGGCGTGGCCGCTCCGACATCGATATCGTCCAGGACGATTGCGGCGTCGTTGCCTCCCAGTTCGAGGGTGACTCGTTTCAGATTCGACGCGCCGGCGGCGAATACCTTCTTTCCAGTGGGGACGGAGCCGGTAAACGCGATCTTGTCGATGCCGGGATGGGTCGCCATGGCCGATCCCAGTTCCGATCCTCCCGCCACGACGTTCAGCGCTCCGGCCGGCAGCGTGTCGCGCGCAATCTCACCGATGCGGAGCAGCGTCAACGGCGCATACGGCGACGGCTTTTCGATGACGGTATTGCCCGTGTAGAGCGCCTGGACGATCCGGCCCATCGCGATGGCCGCAGGCACATTCCAGGGCGTGATGATCCCGACGATTCCGAGCGGCCGGTAGCGCAATTCGATCCATCCGCCGGCGTCATCCCGGAGCGTTTCGCTGGCGATGGTGATCGACGTGAGTTTCTCGACCTGAATCGGAGCGTAGGCGATCTCCGCCCGCGCCGCCGCCAGCGGTTTTCCCGTTTCGCGCGTCAGCAGGGGCGCCAGGTGGTCGATCCGCTCATGGATGGCGCGTGCGAACCGGATGAGGTACTCCCGTCGTTTGTCGAACGGCAGCGCGGACCAGGCCTGAAACGCGCGCCGGGCCGCGCCGACGGCAAGATCGAGTTGTTCCGGCGACGCGTCCGGGCATTGCGCAAGGGGCTCTTCGGTTGCGGGATCGATGACATCGAATGTGCGGGCGCTCGTTTCCGCCCGTCCGTCAATCGTGTGCGTAAAGCCGGTAATGAATGGTTCTGGCCGCGGCATTATCGCGCGGGGAGATCAAAATCCGTTGAGGTGTAACGAATTGCCGTGGACATTATCGAGTTCCTATGAATCGGATCGTAGCACAGGCGCTCGGGGGCTCGCTTCGTTCTTGACACTTCAATTTGTGGATGCTACTTTCCGACGGTTTGCCGGGAAGGGTGAGGGCCGCCGACATCCACGTCATTAAACCGCCCTGGTCTTCCGAGGAGAAAAATCATTGTCTGTTGCCGCCAACCGTTACGCGAAAGCGTTGATGGATGTGCTTTATCCGAATGACGCCGAGACCGGGCTGATTCAGCTCGATGGCTTTGTTGCGATTCTGGCCACCGAGCCCGAAGCCACGCAGGTGCTGGAAAATCCGACGGTCTCGATTGAGCGCCGTCAGGCCCTGCTCAACAAGATCGCCGACGCTGCCGGTTTCATTGCGCCGGTCCGCCGCTTTCTGGATTTGCTGGTCGCGCGCAACCGCATGGATCTGCTGGGGGATGTGGTTGCCGCCTACCGCAAGTTCCTCGATGAGCGCATGGGGGTTGTCCGCGCTCATGTGACTTCGGCCCAGCCGCTGGACGACTCCGAGCAAAGCGCGTTGCGCGCGAAGCTGGAGCAGGCCACGGGGCGTCAGGTGCGCATGGAGGTTTCCGTCGATCCGGCGTTGATCGGCGGAGTTGTTGCGCAGGTGGGCAGCACCATCTACGACGGGTCGATGCGCCAGCAATTAAAGACATTCAGAAACCGGATGACTGCGAAATAGGGAAGTCGCCGGCAGTCGGAAACATCGTTTGAAGCTCTTCTTTAAATAAGCGGCTGCGAATACAGGCCCGACAGGGAGCAGCCGGGGAACCAAAGGATCCGAATGGAAATCAAAGCAGACGAAATCAGCAGGATCATCCGCGAACAGATCGAGGGTTACCGCGCCGGTGTGGACATCAGTGAGGTCGGCACGGTGATTTCCGTGGGCGATGGTATCGCCCGCGTGTACGGTCTGGAACGCGCGATGGCGGGCGAGTTGCTCGAGTTTGGGCATGGCGTGCGCGGCCTGGCGCTCAACCTGGAAGAGAGTCAGGTCGGCGTGGTGCTGCTGGGCGATTACACGGAAATCCGCGAAGGCGATCAGGTCAAGCGGACGGGCCGCATCATGGAGGTGCCCGTCGGCGAAGCGCTGGTCGGCCGTGTGGTGAACAGTCTGGCGCAGCCGATTGACGGTCGCGGTCCGATTGCGACCACATCGACGCTGGCGGTCGAGCGTATCGCTCCGGGCGTCGTGGCCCGCCAGCCCGTGAAAGAGCCGCTGCAGACCGGTATGAAGGCGGTGGACTCGATGATTCCGATCGGACGCGGCCAGCGCGAATTGATCATCGGCGACCGGCAGACCGGCAAGACCGCGCTGGCGATCGACGCGATCATCAACCAGAAGGGCCAGAACGTCATCTGCGTCTATGTGGCCATCGGCCAGAAGCGATCGACCGTCGCGCAGGTGGTCAAGACGCTGCAGGAAAACGGCGCGATGGATTTCACGGTGGTCGTTTCGGCCAGCGCCAGCGATCCGGCGCCGATGCAGTACCTCGCGCCCTACGCCGGATGCGCCATCGGCGAGTACTTCCGCGATAACGGCGGACACGCCCTGTGCGTCTACGACGATCTTTCCAAACACGCCGCGGCGTATCGCGAAATCTCGCTGCTGCTGCGCCGTCCGCCGGGACGCGAAGCGTATCCGGGCGACGTGTTCTACCTGCACTCCCGTTTGCTGGAGCGCGCCGCGAAAATGAGCGAGAAGAACGGCAGCGGTTCGCTGACCGCTCTGCCGATCATCGAAACGCAGGCGGGCGACGTTTCGGCGTACATTCCGACGAACGTTATTTCGATCACCGACGGACAGATCTTCCTCGAGTCCGATCTGTTCAACTCCGGTGTGCGTCCCGCCGTCAACGTGGGTATCTCGGTGTCGCGCGTCGGTGGCAGCGCTCAGATCAAGGCGATGCGCCAGGTGGCTGGCTCGCTGCGACTGGATCTCGCGCAGTTCCGCGAACTGGCCGCATTTGCGCAGTTCGGATCGGATCTCGACAAGGTGACCCTGGCCCAGTTGTCGCGCGGCCAGCGCCTGACGGAAATCCTCAAGCAGGATCAGTATTCGCCGCTGCCGGTCGAGAAGCAGGTCATCATCATCTACGCGGGCGCCAACGGGTTCCTCGACGACCTCGAGGTCAGTCAGTGCCGGCCGTTTGAACAGTCGCTGTATCGCTTCCTCGACGCGAGCCAGTCGGCGCTGCTGGCCAAGCTGCGGGAACGCAAGACCATCGACGACGAAATCAAAGCCGCGCTGGCGAAGGTTCTGCCGGAAGCGAAAGAGCGGTTCCGCGCCGAAAAGGCGAGCGCGTAACGCCGGCAAGGAAGTGACCTGGCATGCCTAGTCTTCTTGATATCCGCCGGCGTATCCGGTCGGTCAAAAACACGCAGCAGCTGACCAAGGCGATGAAAACCGTCTCGGCGGCCAAACTGCGCCGCGCCCAGGAGCGCGTGGTGAGCGCGCGCCCCTATGCGGAGCAGTTGCGGCGCGTCCTGGCCAACCTGGCGAAGACCGCGCAAAGCATCAGTCATCCGCTGCTCGAGTCGCGTCCGGAGGAACGTGTCCTCATCGTGATCGTCACGGCGGATCGTGGCCTGTGCGGCGCGTTCAACTCGAATCTGATCCGCGCCACCCAGAACCTGTTGCGCGAACATTCCGGCCACGCTTCGCGTTTGTACACGGTGGGCCGGAAGGGCCGCGACTTCTTCAAGCGGCGGGCCGTGCCGAGCGCCGGCGAATACATCAATTTCTTTTCGCGGCTGGACTATGGAAATGCGCGGGACATTTCCGCGCATATCGTGGACCTGTACACGAAGCAGGAAGTCGACGCGGTTTACCTCGTCTACAACGAGTTCAAGTCCGTCATCCAGCAGCGGGTCGCCGTGGAGAAGCTGCTGCCGCTCGCGCCGGTAGACGCGGAACCGGAGCCGCAAACGGCGGGGAAGTACAACCTTCCCGACTACATTTATGAACAGCCGCCGCAGGAAGTGTTCAACCGCCTGCTTCCGCGGTATGTCGAGACCCAGGTTTACCGGGCGCTGCTGGAATCGGCGGCGTCCGAGCACGGCGCCCGCATGGCCGCGATGGATACGGCTTCGCGGAATGCGGGCGAAATGATCGAAACCCTGACCCTTAATATGAATCGCATCCGTCAGGCCGCGATTACACGTGAAATCATCGAAGTTGTCAGTGGAGCAGGAGCGCAATAAATGAAGAACGTTGGAAAAGTATCTCAGGTGATCGGACCGGCCGTGGACGTCGAGTTTGCGGAAGGCAAGCAGCCCTCGATCCACACGGCGCTTCGGATCACCAGCGAAGGTTTTGACGTGCCCACGCCGATGAGTGTCATCGCCGAAGTGCAACAGCATCTGGGCGAGGGCCGCGTCCGCTGCATCTCCATGCAAGCCACTGATGGCATGGTCCGCGGTATGCCCGCCGAGGATCTCGGTGGACCCATC
>DASUFH010000247.1:0-5116 GCA_036274645.1 Terriglobia bacterium | reverse complement strand
GTTGAACTTCCGCGAAGTGGTCAATCAGGCGCGCGAAGAGATCCAGCGCCACCTTCCGGATCTGGAGATGGATATGGCCGGCCCGTCCCGGATTCCCATTCTGGGCGATCAGAGCCTGCTTACGGGCGCCGTCAACAGCCTTCTCATTTGCGCTTCGGCATTTTCGAAGGGAGACGCGCCGATGCGTCTGGAATTGGACAGCATGCCTCCCGGCGTTCGCATGACCGTGCACATCAGCGGTCCGCCACTTTCGAGGGAGGATCTGGACAAGATATTTGCTCCGATGAGTTTCTCGCAACACGAGACCGGCGGTGGGTCTCGAGCAGCCATGGGGCTGTACTTCACACGCGCCGTCGTTCGCTTCCACGGTGGAAATCTTCAGGTCACCGAAGGACCCGATCAAAGTCCCGTCTTCACCATGGAGCTTCCCGCATGACCATGCCTTCGAATTTCGACGCCGTTCTGATCGTCGATGACGACAGCTCTTATCGTGAAATGGTGCGCATGATTTGCGAAATTCACGGTCTGACCGCTTTTGAAGCCGGCGATTGTTCAGAAGCGCTGAAGGTATTGCAGGTCGAACGAGACCGCATTCGACTCGTGCTTCTCGATTACGTCATGCCCGGCATGAAACCCGTTCAGTGCGCATCCGCAATCACTGCCGCCGTGAATCCCCGGACCCGTGTGGTCCTGGTGACGGCGGCCGACAACGCCAGCCAGCGCGCTCAGGAACTCCAGCTTGCTTATTTCCTTTCGAAACCATTTGCGATCGAGCTTCTGGAAATTCATCTCGATGCCTGTCCCGAAGACGAGGCGGCGTAAGGAATTCGCATCAGGATCAGCCGGGAGTCCCATACCGCGCCGGTAACATCTCCCGCGCAGATAACCATCGGAGCGGGCCCGTCAGCCGCGGCGCTCTGAGCATTCCGGGCATTCGGATTCAGGAGGTAACGGCCAACCGTCTTTCCGGAAGGAAGGTCGTGCACGGTCACCTCGCGTGAACGGCTGAGCGCCACCCGATTGCCGCAGAAGGACACATGGGTCCAAGCATCCTCCTCATCCTGGTGGACAGCGAGCGCGCCACGGAGTTGACCGGTAATTCCGTCCCGGACGATGAAGTCCGTGGACGTCTGGTCGACGTATCCGGGATAAGGGATCTGGATGGCCCATGCGCCATCGGGCGAGCGCGCCGTCTGGAATCCCTCGTTGGGTCCGGGAAACTCCGGTCCGGGCCGGCCTGTCCCCGCGTACACGAGATCGGCGCCGGAGCGGTTGTTTTCAAATGCGACAAAGCGGCCGTCCTCGGTGATCCGGGCGTCCATGATCCCGCCAGCGAAGAGGCCGTGGCTTCGGCGGGTGATATGGACCCGGCTTTTCAGATCGTAAACATCGACGATCATTCTTTCCGATCCTTCTCCGATACTAACGATGCCAAGTAACCCGCCGTCTCCGGAAATCGTGGTGTCCTGGTCTGCCGGCGCTTGCCAGTCTTCTGGCAGCAGCTCGCGTTCGCCCGTCTCGACATGGAGTAGCGTCGCCTTCCCTTCAGCCGACAGGATCGCGGTGGAGCCGTCCGCGCTGGTCGTGAGCACACGTTCGCCTTCAAGAAGGGGGATCGTTGACAGTACCGCGCCCGTATTGAGGTCGTACGTGACGATGCCGGTCGAGAAGATCCGCGCGCGTTGACCATCCGGAGTGAATCGAATCTGCCACGGTTCCAGGCCGTCTTCGACCGGTATCGTTGCGAATGGCTTCATGAGGGGCGGCTCGCCGTCCGGGTTTCCGTTAATTGGGAGGTGTTCATCGAGCGAACGTATTCCCGGTGAATCGGGCATCGCCCGTTGCGCCTTGTCAACGGCGTTTTCGTCCAGTTGCAGACGTGATCGCGGCACGATCTCGTCGGACCGCGAGCCCCAGCCGAGATAGTGGATGCGGACGCGTTCATCGGCCAGAACATCGACGATAGTGGCCGCCCACCACAGCCGCCCCTCTTCGACCTGCAATACCTGTTTCGGGGCCAATCTGGTTTGCGCGGTAACGGGGTTGCCGGTGGATTCGATCGGGCCGGGCGCCGTGGGAACGATTCCCCGGTCTGTCTCCTCGGGCATGGGGAATCCGCGCTTCCACTGCGCGACCCACATCTTTTCGATAACCGCGTCTTCCAGTTGCAGGCGTGAGCGGGGAACCGTTTGATCCGCGGCCGGGTCTGCTCCGAGCAGGTGGACGCGCACGCTGCCGTCGGGCATCAACGTGAGGATGCGCGCGCCCCACCATTCGTCGCCGTCCTCAACGAGGAGCATCTGTCCGGGTTCCAGATTCGTCTGCGCCGTAACCGCTTTGCCGCCCGGTACGAGCGGTTCGATCTGTTCGGGGACGTGAGAAATCTCATAAAACATGTCTGTGGTCGACCGGTCCAGATGGAACTCCAGAGGGAGGGGGTCCCCGCTCGACACCGCGATTGCCCCGCTCAGTTCTGTGACTCCGGGGTACAGGGTCCAGGCGTTGAGCGGTCCGGCGGCAATGTAGTATCGGCCGGGGGCGAGTCCGTCCAGACGGAAGTGGCCGGCTTCGTCCGTCTGAGTGATTGCGGCAATCCGCAAGTCGGTCTTGCGCGCCACGCCGGCATCCGCCGGAATCGCAAACACGCGTATTGCGGCGGCCGGCTGCCCTTCGGCCGATAGGATTCGGCCCTCCGGCGCGCCGCTCCGGGCCGAGGGCGCAGCGAGCGTCTGCATGATGAGAAGGGCGGCTACGGTGAACTGGATCATTTTGCGTCTCCTCAGCTGGCGGGATTTTCGTCTTTAAGCACTTCCCGAACAATGTGGAGGCCCACAGTCGGCCGGTGAGGCGCGCGCCCAGGTCGCCCCGGTGTCCTGGTGGCTTTGCACAACGGGAACGTGTTTCGGAGTGAATTCATCTTCAAGCAAGGGGTTGCCGTCCGAAACGTCGGGCGGTCATAGACCGCCCACAAGCAGACAGGGGCGCAAAGGACCGGGACAAGGGGGAATTGCTTTCCCTTTGAGGGCGCAGCCCCGGCGCTTCGCGTCCCCCGCGGCTGATTCTTTTTCGCGGCGTCCTGCCATATACTTCGCACCCATATCGGAGGCGATATGCGCAAACTATGGGGTGTTGTTGGGCTGCTTTCGCTGTTCGTGGCGGGGCTTCTTCTTGCCCAGCAGAACGGCAGCGCGTTGCTGGAGCAGGGCCGCGGGAAAAAAGCGGCGGGAGATCTCCAGGGCGCAATGGAAGCCTTCGAGAAGGTGGTTGCCGATTTTGCCGCATCCGACCGCAAGTCGACCGCTGACGCGCTCGTCGAGCTCGGGGGAATCGCCGAGTCCCTCGGGCAGTCGAGCCGGGCTCGCGGCTACTACAACCGGGTTCGCAATGACTTCAAGGATCAGGCGGCCGCGGTGGAGATCGCGGGGAATCGTCTCAACGCTCCGCCGTCACGCAGCGGCAATTCCACCGCTGCTACAGGCGGTCGCAGTGGTCCGTCCAGAATAACCATTCCGACTCCTTATGCAGAGGACATCTACGGTTTTGCGCTGTCGCCGGACGGAAACACGCTCGTCTTCCAGGTGACGACGCGGGACGGGAAGCGCCAGATCTGGCGGCAGGCCGTGGATCCGGCGGCGAAGCCGGAGCCAATCGCCGGCACGGATGGCGCAGGGATCAACGCCCGACCGTTCTTTTCTCCGGATGGTAAGTCGGTCGTGTTCTTCGCGAAGCAGAAAGTGCTGCAGGTGGATTTGGCCGGAGGTGTTCCCAGGGAGCTGGCCGACGCTCCCTTCTTCTATGGTGGCTCCTGGGGTGGAGACTCGATTCTCCTGGGGATTCGCACCAGTTCGCCGTTCGACGTTCTGAGAGACGGCCGTCTCACATCAACGCCCATGGCTTCGGGAGTCAACTTCGCGTCGCCGCAATTTCTCGACGATCGACGGTTCCTTTATTTTGCGCGCGATCCGCGGACGCAGGGACAACTCGAAGTGGGCTCTCTGGACGGGCCGCTTACGGCCCGGGGACTGCCGTCCGCTTTCTTCGGGACCTATACAAAGGGTTTTCTCGTCTTCGCGACGCCCACCGGGGTCCTGAACGCCGTGCGATTCGACCCGAAGGAACTGGCGACGGGCGGCGCGCCATTTGTCATAGCGGACCGCGTGGGGACCGAGAAGCGGTTTGTGGGCGTGGCGGCGGTGACCGCTGCACAGGACGGCTCCATCGCTTATCGGGAAAGCGCCGTCATGGACCGGCAGATGCTCTGGATGGACCGGAACGGTGAACTGCTGGGAACCGTGGGTCTGCCGGACTCGACATCGCCCGGGCTGCCGCGCGTTTCTCCGGACGGACGGACTGTCCTGTTCTTCCGTCAGGCCGGCGCTCCCCTGGGCAGCATCTGGGGAATGGATACCCAGACCGGCGCAATGCGCCAGCTGCAGGATGGTTCCAATGTGGCGATCTGGACTCCCACGGGCGACAAGATTCTGTTTGCGTCATTGCGTGGCCGCAATGGCGTCCCCGTAGGGCCCTATTTGCTCGAAAGGCCCATCACTACGACCGGTGGCGGCCGCCAGTTTGGTCCGGCCACCGGAGTGGTCATGCCGCAGGATTCAACCGCGAGCGGCGCGATCCTCTATCTGAGTGGCGTTTCGGCGATTGGCACGGGGACCGGAGATTTGTTCGTGCTGCCGGCCAACAGCGAAAATCCGATCCCGGTGGCGCAGACCCAGGCCTCCGAACGCAATGGACGCTTCTCTCCGGATGGCGCCTTCATCGCCTATCAATCCGACGATGGCGGGCGGAATGAAGTTTACGTCCAGCCGTTTCCGGGTACAGTCAGCCAGCGCCAGCGCGTGTCGCTCAACGGCGGGATCAGTCCTCAGTGGGGACGCAAGGGCCGCGAGTTGTACTTCATTTCAGCCGATAACCGCCTCATGGTTGCCACGGCGGCGCCCGGAACTGACCGGGGGACGCTGGAATTCAGCACGCCGAAACCGCTCTTCCCGGGAACCCTGCCGCAGGGCGCTGAATACGATACGGTGAACGATGGGGACCGCTTTCTCGTCCTGACAATCGTCGGGGAGCCTTCTCCGATCGTCGTGATGAAGAACTGGATGCC
>DASUFH010000246.1:0-7066 GCA_036274645.1 Terriglobia bacterium | reverse complement strand
AGCACTCCCAGGTTTATAACAGCGCGAGAATCATTAGCTTCGACATGGCCTGATCTCCTGATTGCGATGGCGACCACGAGCGGAATCCTCTGGGGGAAGCGCACACGGGCAATTGACGAATCGGACGTCCGTTCTTAGCGCTTCAGAAAGCATTGGGGAGTATACCCGCCATAAGGCAGAGTCGGGAGTATAGACGGGTCAACGGATCAAACCGTTTTGCGAAAGCGGCATAATCGGGCACAATCGCTTTCCGCAACCAGGGTTGCAAAACTAGCGGAACCCGGGAGGACGTTGAATCGTGGAAAACCCTGAAGTGGCGCCGCCCCTTCACAACCCGGAAAGCGACACTCCGGCCATGACGGAGGTCGCCACGATGGAGGCGCCTGTTTCCGAGCCTGCCCCCGCAGCCGACTTCGTTCTGAGGGCGCGCGGCATTTCGCTGGCCTATGGGAAAGTGAAGGCCGTTGACAATCTCAACCTGTCGGTCCGATCCGGACAGGTGTACGGCTTTCTGGGGCGTAACGGCGCCGGTAAGACGACGACCATTCGAGCGATGATGGGGATTGTGCGGCCGGACGCCGGCGCCATCGAAATGTTCGGCGAGACCGCGCGCCGCACAACGATCGCCCAGAAGCGAAGGATCGGCTATGTCTCCCAGGGACAGTTCTTTTATCCGTGGATGACCTGCAGCCGTCTGGGCCGTTTCGTGGGTGGATTCTATCCCACGTGGGACAGCCTGGAGTTCGACCGCCTGCTTCGCGCGCTCGACGTGCCGCCGGACCGGAAGGTATCCGCGCTTTCCGGCGGCACGCGGGTGAAACTGGCGCTGGCTCTTGCGTTGGCCCACCGGCCCGAACTGCTGATTCTTGACGAACCCACCTCGGGGCTGGACCCGGTTGCGAGGCGCGAGTTCCTGGACATGATCGGCCGTCAGGCCCGGGCGCACCGGCGGGCCACGCTGTTTTCCTCGCATCTGATCGACGAGGTCGAGCGTGTGGCCGACTGCATCGGCGTCATCCATCGGGGCCGGATGCGTTACGAAGGGGATATTCCCACCCTGCGGGCGACGGTGAGACAGGTCTGGATCGCCGAACCGCCCGAGCCCGCGGTCGCCGAAGACACCCTGAGGGCGCTGCTGGAGGGAGGGCAGTTCCAGATCCTGACCGATCGCATCGAGGATGGGCGCCGCCTGGTCGCGCTCGCGGCCTCACCGCAGGCCTGGGAGAACGCCGTGTTGCCCGCGGAGGCGGTCTCGGCCTTGCCGCTGGAGGACATCTTTATCGCTATCGCCGGGGAAACCATCGCGGAACTATGATCCGGCGTCTCATCATCAAGGAACTTCAGGAGCACTGGCTGCCGTTGAGCGCCCTCGTGGCGGTTTCCTTTACCGGACTCTTCCTGGTGACGCTCGGTTCGATTGTGACGGAAGAAGCCGGCAATGTCCTGGGCGCGTTGCGAAGCTTTCTTCTCACTTTTGGCCTGCCCATTGCGCTGGTGATTTCAAACCGCCTGGTCGTGCGCGAATATCAGGGAAAGACCCAGCTGTTTCTGGAGTCGCTCCCCTTGACGCGCGCCCGGATGATCGCCGTGAAATATGCGCTGGGGCTGGTCGTCATGGCCGGGTTCGTCGCGGTTTCGCTGGTGATGCTGTTGCCGGTGGCGGCGCATCGCCAGCCGCTGACGGCGCGTTTTGTGGAAATCGTCGCGCTGCGCGCCCTCGTCTTCACATTCCTCGTTTACGCCTACTTCTTTGCGACCGGCATGTTGGGACGCTATCGCATGGCGATTTATGCCCTGACGCTGGTCGGCCTGGTCGTATTGACGATGACGACGGACCTCGAACTGGCTCGCTTCGGTCCGTTTGCCCTGATGAACCAGACGTTCCCCTTTGAATGGGACGCCTTTCCGGTCGAACCGCTGCTCATGGCGTTTGGCCTGGGCGCCGCCTTCAGCGTCCTGGCGTTTGCGCTGGCGTTAACGCGGGAAGGCTCGACGGCGGCAATGCTGGCGGAGAAGATGTCGCATCGGGAAAAGATGTTTGTTGCGGCCATGCTGCTGGGTTTGATGTTTCTCGGCGGCATCTTCGGCAAGAAGCCCGAGAAACAGCCCTTTGCCATGCCCGGAGCGATCGTCCGGCATTCGCCCCACGCCACGGTCAGCGTCGATCCGGGGCGGGACGAAGATCTCGAGGCCGCGCGCGCCCTGGCCTCGCAGGTCGACAAGGATATCGACGGCGTCGTCGAATATCTCGGCCTCAAGAATTCGCCGCCGGTGTACGTGGCGGCGCGCCGGGACCTCGATCCCAATCTCTACGAACGCGGAGAACTGCTGAACAGCGAGGGGGTGCTTGCGCGCGCGAATTTTGCCGCAGGTGGATTCGACGTGGACCGATTCCGCATGTGGCTCATCCGGGAGTTCGTGGTGACGGCCACGGATCAACGGGCCGAGCTTGAATCCAAAAGCTGGGTGCTCGACGGTCTGGGCCCGTTCTGGATCAATGGTCATCGCGCCGCGCCGGCGACGGATGGCTTGTTGAGCGATCGGCGGCTGGCGTTGCGAGCTCTTTACGGAACGGGCGCCGGGACGGAAACCCGGCAGACGTCGCTCGCCGCCGCGGACCTTCGCAACTGGCGGTCCTTCCGGGAGCGGTTCGGCGAGGGGGTTGCCGCCGGTGTGGCGTGGTCGGGACTGGACGTACTGTCGAGACATCAGGGACCGGAGCGTACCCGCCAATTTCTGCAGGCGGTTCTGGCCAGTCCTGCCCCGAAGGATGTCCGGGCGCTGGCGTTTGAATGGCAGAACGGTGTCGACGTCCAGTTGGAAAGGATTGCGGGCGTGCCCGCGTCGCGTTTCCTCACGATGTGGCGCGAGGAACTGGACGCGGCGAGATCCGCGCTCCAAGCGGACCTGGCGCGGCTGCCACGGCTGGATGGCGCGCTGTTATTTGCGCCGCTGTCACCGGAAACACGGACAGCGCAATACCGCGTTGCGTTCGAACCGGCGCCGGCCGCCGATGCCCCGCGGGTCACGCTCCTGCACGCGGACCTCTCCGGATTCAGCGCCAGTGTCGCCCCGCAGGAGTTGCAGCGCGAGGATATCGATGTGATCCACGCATCCAGCGGCGAACTGGACGGCACATGGTCCCGCGGCGCTCGTGTCTACTGGACGTTCTCCGCCGAAGTGACGGACCTTGGCTGCGACGTGATCTCCGGCTGGAAAAGTCAGGATATCGAGTGATGCCACTCCTCCGGAAGGAACTGCGGGCGCTGATCCCTTTCATCGGACTGGTGTTTTTCATCTGCGCCATCAGCGTCGCGGACGAAATGATCGACCATTGGCCGGATATGCGGCCGCTCTCGCTGACAATCAACACCCTGGTTGCCCCAGGCCCCGGTTATTCGGTCCCGCTGTTTCTTCTGGTCTTCGCGCTGGGTTCGGGGCTGCTCGTGCGCGAGCAGGACGAAGGCACGATCGAGTTCATCGATTCATTGCCGGTATCCCGAAGCCGCGTGTTCTGGACGAAGTTCCTGCTCGCATCTCTTGTCTTCTGCCTGATTCCCATCAGCAATCTTGCGATTGCGGTGGCGCTGCATGGATTGTCGCGCACGTCCATCGACCCGTCGTTTCACTGGCAGGCGCTGCTGATTTCATTCTTCCTGGCCGTCTGCCAGAGCACCTTCTTCCTGGCGCTGGCGTTGCTGCTTTCGTTCCTTCGGCGGTTTTCCTGGCTGATGGTGGTTCTTCTGGTGTGGGCTTACCTGCTGGTGGAGCGTTTCCATCCCGGCGTAGCCGTGTTCAATCCGCTTGCGCTCACCATGCCTCACTTTGCAGGCCAACACTGGATACTGCCGACGGATCTTCTGAAGGCGCAGATGCCTCTGGCCGCGGTCATGCTGATCGGAGCATGGTTCCTTTTCGCCGGGGCCGGCGATCGGATCGGGCAGGCGTACCGGAAGTTATCTCTCTCCCGGGCGGGTTTGGCGGTCATGGCGGGAGCGGCCGTCCTGACCGTCGTTCTGGGATTCGTCACGGCCTATTATCTGATCCGTCAAGACCCGGCCAGCGCCGATGAGAGCGCGGATTCCCGGAAGGTGGCCCGCGCGGTCTACGCCTCCTGGACAACGGCTCATGCCTCGTCGACGTACTATTCGTTCGTCTATCCTGCAAACCTCTCGGACCGGGCCCGGGCCGTGATTGCTCATGCCGACGAGGTTCATGAAAAGGTCCGGACATTCCTCGGCGCGAGCGCCGAAGGCGGCCGGATCGCCGTGGACATGACCGGGTCAGTTCCGCGTCACGCCGGAGTGGCGTACTGGAACACGATCCGTCTCGATCTGGCGGCGTTCGACGATGTCGACCTGCTGCTCGGGATCCTCGGACACGAAACGGTCCACGTCTACGTCAACCGGCTCTCGGATTCCCGCGTCGAGAATGCGTTTGATTCCACCCGCTTCTTTAACGAAGGGCTTGCCACCTATCTCGAATATCGCCTGTTCGGTTCCAGCGAGAGAGTGCGGCAAAGCCGATCCGTTGCCGCTGTCATGCGCCAGAGGCGCGAGGTGGAATTCCGGGAACTGGTCAATAACGGTCTGCTCCGGCGCAATCGGGATCTGAACGTCGTGTACCCCCTGGGCGAAGTGTTCGTTGCCGCGCTGGTCGATCGCTTCGGAGACGATGCCCCCGGAACCCTGCTCCGTACCCTGGCGCGGAAGGAACGGCCCTCGGGACTGCAGGGTATGGAACTGTGGCGCGATACCTTTCAGGCGGCCGGTTTCAGTCTGGAAGTCGCCATTGACGCCTTTTTTTCCCGCCTCGACGTCCTTGCGAACGAATATCGCGCATTCGCTTCCAGCCTCCCGCGGCCGCGTGGCGCGGTTCACTATGAGTTTGGGGAAATCGGCGTCGAACCCCAGTGGGCGCCGATGGAGGGATGGGACATCGTTTGCCGTTTCCGGCAATCGGCGGATTCCGAAGAACGGGAATATCTGAACTCCGCCAGTGACGACTTCGGCGTGTTCCGGGTCGACAGCGCTCTTCTGCCCGGCGCAACATTCTGGTTCCAGATCGGAATTCGTGAACTGGGGACCGGCCGCACGATCTGGGAGCCGTGGCGCGAAATCCGCAACACGCGGTGAGCACGCTGGACCTGGAGGCGGCCGACGCGTCATCCGACGAGATCCAGCCGAACGTGCTTCGTGGATTGCTTTTCGGAACCGGAGTGGCCCTGGCCGGCGGGCTGGCGTGGGGCCTTGTCGCCTACGCGCTCGAACGCATCTTTCTTGTGGGCGCAATTGCGATCGGCGCCTTGATTGGCAAGGCGACGGTTTACGGTATGCGCAAGGCGACCTGGCCCGGCCGCATCATCATTCGGATAGGGATGCCGTCAAGAGAAGACTATTCGTTCTCTGTCGCGCGTCACACGGGCGATCTATTCGCGCAGGATCTTCTCCATGGGTCTGCCCCTGGCCAGTTCATCCACCAGCTTGTCCAGGTAGCGGATCTTCCGCATCAGTGGATCCTGGATCTCCTCGATGCGAACCCCGCAGATGACGCCGGTAATCTTGCCGGCATTGGGGTGAAACTCCGGCGCCTCGTTGAAAAACGTCTCGAAATCCTTCCGCTGCTTGATCTGCTTCGCCAGCGCCTGCGGGCTGTAGCCAGTCAGCCAACAGATGACCTCGTCCACTTCCTTCTTCTTGCGCCCTTTCTTCTCCGCCTTCCGGACGTAGTGGGGATACACGCTTGCAAACGCCATCTTGAAGACCCGCTGATTGTCCATGCGCTCCTCTATCGAAAATCGGCAGTCAACGCCGCCGAATACGCCTAACGCGTTAATCAATGACGCCCCGGTCGTAGTGGGCTGTCGGGAGAGACAACCGTTCAACTGTTTGCGCGTTTGAAGGACCACAAAAGGAGCGCCAATGGAACCGGTTCGGTCGCAAGCGTTATCTGGCCTCCGAACATCTCCTGACGGCGGCCGCCGCCGGCAACCTGGCGGGTATCCAGAAGTTCGTCACCGAAGACACTCTGCACGATAACCCTGACGGCTGTTGCTGCTCCAAGCCGAGCGTTGGAGGCGATTATAGCCGTGACCTTGCCGCCGGAGGGGCGCGCTACTACGGTTTTTTCTCCACAATCTTTCCCTTCTCCCAGATGATGATCGGCGTCCCATACATCTTTGCGGTTTTCCGGACGCTTCGAGGGAGCCGTTTCATCGCTCTGGCGACGGAATCGAAGAAGCGTTTGTCTTCGGCGGATATTTTCTTCTTCATATACCCTCGTATTCAGGGCCTGAATCAATCAGCTTCGGCCGCGCTCCGGCATTATCGTACACGAGCCATGCGTCGGCCAGGGGTCGATACAGCGTGACAAAGTTGTCCCAGCTTCGCTGAAATCTTCGCAAAACATCGGCGCGGCGAACATTGTGGCCACCCTGACGCACGCGCGCGGCAATCCGGCGGAGGGCAACTCGCGGCGAAGGAATGGTCAGGTATACGATCTCTACACGATAGCCGCCAGCCTTCCATCTTTGGAGCCTTGCGGCATAGCCCGTCCGCTTAGAGTGCTTTCGAACGCGAAACTGCTCCGATTTGCGGCCAACCGATCGATCTCCTGCAGGAAAAGGCGGCCAGAGGCAAGCGCAGCCATTTCAGGCCTCAATGGAGACAGGCCGGCAGCAATCAGATCCGCGTTGACGAAGCGCACGATCCTGGCGTCACTCGCCAGGTACTCTCGTGCGAAAGTGGTTTTTCCTGATCCATCGGGTCCCGCAATGATGACGCATCGCGGCCGCCCGTTTCCGGTCGACATGGTCAGATGGTAGCGTATTTGCGATGAACTCGACGCGGCCCCACGGATTCAGCGCCTCGTGATACTCCGTCATTTGCCGCCCTATGCCGCCCGAAGACATGAAAAAAGCCCGGGTGTCACCCCCGGGCTCTTCCTAACCTACTGAAATTTAAGCGGGGCCGACGAGACTCGAACTCGCGACCTCCGACGTGACAGGCCGGCGTTCTAACCAACTGAACTACGACCCCGCAAGACAAACCCGACGATCATACACAAG
>DASUFH010000245.1:0-11072 GCA_036274645.1 Terriglobia bacterium | reverse complement strand
GCAATGGCTCGAGCGAAACAAGGGGCTTAAAGATCAGGCGCTGGTCGACGCCGTCTCCAGACAGCCCTGGGACCCGAGTATTCAAGCCATGGCCGCGCTTCCCGACGTGGTGAAGCGCCTGGCCGACGACATTCAGTGGACGGCGGATCTTGGCAACGCGTTTCTCGCGCAACAGGGCGACGTCATGGACGCCGTCCAGCGGATGCGGGTCAAGGCCCAGGGAACGGGCGCTCTGGCTTCAAACGACAAGCAGACCGTTGAAAACGAAGTGATCGACAACAAGAGCGTCGTAGTGATCGAACAGGCCAACCCGGAAGTGGTCTATGTGCCTTCGTACAATCCGGAGGCCGTCTACGGTCCGGCGGAATATCCGTATCCACCGATCTACTATCCATCTTATTCCTCCGGAGCGGTCTGGGCCGCCGGCGCGATCTCGTTCGGCGCCGGGGTGATTCTGGGCGCGGCCTGGGGCGGTGGATGGGGATGGCGACCCGGATGGGGCCACAACGACATCGATATCAACCGGGTGAACCACTTCAACCGGAATACAAATATCAACGCAGGTAATCGCGGCGAGTGGCGTCATAACCCGCAGCACCGCGGAGGCGCGCCATATCCGGACCGCGTGACCGCCAACCGATTCGGCTCCAATGCGCGAGGAGAGTCTCTGGCGAACCGTCAGAAGGTCGCGCAGCAGCAGATCAACCGTCAGAAAGGCAATCTCGGAAGCGTGACGCGCCCGAACATCAGCCAGCGGCCGGCTCCGCATCCGAGTCTTGTCAATCGACCGGCGACACGACCCAACATGGGCAATCGTCCGGCTACCCAACCGGGCTTCGCCAATCGTCCAACGGCCCGTCCGGGTTATCAGGGCGGCGCCAACCGCATCGGCAACAGTAATCTCGGCCGCGTCTCTCCGCGCGGAAATTACGGCGGATTCAGCGGCGGCTCAAGAGGCTACAGTGGCAGCGCGGCGCGGGTCAGCAGCCATCGCGGCGCGTCCAGCTTCGGCGGATCTCAACGCAGCTTTGGCGGAGGCGGCCGCAGTTTTGGCGGAGGTGGGGGCCGTAGTTTTGGTGGTGGCGGTGGCCGCAGCCGCGGCGGCGGAAGGAGGTAACGCAACATGACTCGCAGAATACGATCCAGGTCTCTGCGCATCGGGAACAGCGGCGTGAGGTTTGCCTGCGCCGTTCTATTCGCGTTGCTATGCCTGTTGACGCTCAGTCGTGGAGGACACGCGATTGGCGCTCCAGATAACACGGCCAGGACATTTGCCACACCGCAGGCGGCAGCCAGCGCGCTTGTCTCCGCGGCAGAAAAGTCCGACATGACCGCCCTCGAAGGAATCCTCGGCCCGGGCGGGAAAGACATTGTCCGTACCGGCGAACCGGCGCGCGATCGGGAGACCGCGCAAAAATTTGCCGAGCAGGCGCGGATGAAAATCGACGTATCGGTAGACCCCAAGACCAAGGCGCGGGCCTTCATTTCCATCGGTCCTGATCTCTGGCCCTTTCCCGTACCGATTGTAAAGTCGGGAAAAACATGGTCGTTCGACTCGAAAGCCGGGCTGCATGAAATCCTGCTCCGTCGCATCGGCGCCAATGAACTGGACGCCATCGCCATCTGCCGGGGATTCGTGGAAGCGCAGGATGAATACGCGCTCACCAGACACGGGAGCCCACCGGTCAACCAGTACGCGCAGAAGATCGTCAGTTCCCCCGGCAAGGACGACGGGCTGGCCTGGCAGAACGCCGACGGCACATGGAGCGGACCTATCGGTGAAAATGTGGCGCGCGCCATTCAGCGGGGATACAAGCGGGGCGAGCCGTACCACGGTTACTTCTTCCGGGTGTTGAAAGGCCAGGGACCGGACGCGCCGCTGGGAGAAATGAACTACATGGTTAACGGCGCCATGATCGGAGGCTTCGCGCTGATCGCGTTTCCCGCCGAGTATCAGGTCACGGGCGTAAAGACGTTCATCGTCAGCAACGATGGAGTGGTTTATGAGAAGGACCTCGGCCCGACCACCGTCGCAACCGCCCGCAGGATCGAACGATTCAATCCCGATAAAACCTGGAGTCCCGTGGAGGAATGACGGCAGCCGGCGGCGGTCCATGGCAGACCGCCGCCGGTTGGCGCCAAATCTCAGGGGTCACCGCAATGGAATTGCGCGAGTTTCCAATCCGACACCGCCGCTGGGCAGACCTTCTGCTCTTCGGTGTGACGCTGGTGGAATTCGGTGTTCTTCTCTACCTGACGCCGACGTTCTCCCTGATCGACTGGATCTACCTGCTGCAGCACCTCGTGGTACTGGGCATCGCGCTCACGCGGCCGGCGCCGGAAATCCAGGACATTTCACTGCTGTCCGGCTTCGCGGTGGCCGCAGCCTATGCGTACCCATACGCGGAGATCATCTGGCTTCGCTGGAGACCCCGCGAAGAAGCGTGGCCCGAAGCCGGCCTTCTGCTCGTCACGGTTGCGGCAGCGCTGAGCCTGGGGAGCCTTCTCACGCTGGGCCGGTTTTTTGGTATCCGCCCGGCGATGCGGGGACTGGCAACTCGCGGGCCTTACCGGGCCGTCCGGCATCCGATGTACCTGTCGTATATGATTTCCGATATCGGATACAACTTTCAGGAATGGAATGCGGGAACAGCGCTCTTGACGCTGTGCGGATGGATTGCCCTGCTCTACCGTATCCACGCGGAAGAACAGGTCCTGTCTCACCATGCGGACTGGATACAATACCGGGCGGCGGTTCGCTATCGCCTGATCCCCGGGGTGTGGTAGCTGTTAAAGTCCCGCCCCTTTCCGACAACAGTGTCGTTAACGATACGAATCCAACGAGTCGAGTTATACTCGCCGCTGTCTGCCTGGGACTTGCAGACGGCATCGGAATCGCCGCTCCGCGCCTGAGATCTGGTGGCAGGAGCCAACATTCGGATGAATCGTGACGAAGGCTCAACCCGGGTGGACCGACTATCGACAGACTGATGAAAGGACTTTTATGAATCGAACACTCGTTGTGCTGGTGGCGATCGGACTCGGGTTGGGCGGCATTTTGGCCTTCGCAGCCAACAAGCCCGCTACGGTCATGCTGAAGGACTCGATGGGCAAGGACGTCGGGACTGCGAAACTGTCCGACGGAAAAGACGGCAAGGGCGTGAAGATCGAACTCGATCTGAAGAACCTCCCACCGGGCGAACATGCGATTCATATCCATGCGACGGGCAAGTGCGAAGCTCCCGCGTTTACGTCGGCCGGCGGCCACTTCAATCCCGGCATGACCCATCATGGCGTCAACAACGCGGAAAGCCCCAAACCCCACGCGGGCGACATGCCGAACTTTAACGTGAAGGCCAATGGCACGGCGAAACTGACCCTGGAGAACGCGGGAGTCACGCTGGGCGAAGGCACGAACTCCGTTTTTGCCAACGGCGGCACAGCCATGATGATCCACGCCAAGGCCGATGACCTGAAAAGCGACCCATCCGGGAACGCCGGCGACCGGATTGCCTGTGGCGTGATCAACCGGTAGGGCTGGGCTTGCAGGGCGGTCACGGTTGCTGTACCCGACGGGCGGTCATAGACCGCCCCTCCACCGGGGAAGCGCGACTGCTTATTGCGTCGCCTGGGACACCTCGGTTCCTCGCGGCCTGGACGCGAACGGATTTCCGCCAAGCGCATTGGAAATGTCCGCAATGGCTTTTTGGGCGCGCAGGCTGTTCCCGGCCTTGTCGAGCGGCGGCGAAATAACCGCGATGCCGAACTTTCCCGGAGATACGGCGATAATGCCGCCGCCCACCCCGCTTTTGGCGGGAAGGCCGGTGCGGTAAAGCCACTTCCCGGTGTCGTCGTAGAGTCCGGCGGTCGCCATCACCGCGAGGACCCTGGAAACGTTTTCGGTTTTCATCACCTGCTTGCCCGTGACCGGGTTCCGCCCGCCATTCGCGAGCGTCGCGGCCATGATGGCCAGGTCCCGCGCGTTGACGCTCACCGAACACTGCTCGGTGTAAATGTCGACCGCCTGCAACGGCTTGTCCTTGATGTAGCCGTAGGCGTACATCAGATAGCCGATCGCCTGGTTCCGCTGATTCGTGTCGGACTCGGACTTGAACACCTCCTGGTTCACGGAAAGTTTCCGTCCCGCGAATTCGGAATAGAAGTCGAGAATGCTCTTCCAGATCTGATCGCGCGTCGCCCCCTTGACCATGCTGGTTGTCGCGATGGCGCCGGGATTCACCAGCGGATTCATCTCGGGCCCGCCCAGGCTCTGGGCGAACTCGACCGAGACGATCGAATTGAACCGCATTCCGGTCGCGTCCACGCCGATGGTGTCGGCAATCGTTTCCGGCCCCTGCTCCTCCATGACCTTCGCCATCGTGAACACCTTGGAGATCGACTGTATGGAGACCTCAGATTTCAGGTCGCCCACCACATAGGACTTCCCGTCCGTGGTCACGACTGCAATCCCATAGATATCCGGATTCACCTTTGCCAGCGCCGGAATGTAATCGGCGTTCTTGCCTTCCTTGAGTCCTTCGTACTTCGTGTACGCCGCCTTCAGCGCCGCTTCAATTTCCGAGGGCGACTGCGCGGACATGCGCCCGGTTACGCCCACCAGCGCCAGCGTGCAGACAATCAGGCCCAGCTGCTTTCGGTGCATCGTTGACTGTCCTCCTCGAGTGTGCGTTCTCACGACCTATGGCAGAGCAAGTTCTCCGGAGAAGTTGTATCTGAATCCAAACTGCACCCTGTAGTCGTTGGAGTGAAAGCCGTCGCCAAAATTCGTGCGGCGGCCCCACTGCAGTTCGCCCCCGTACATCAAGTGGTCGATAGGCTGCCACAACAGGTTGACGATGGCGTACTGGCCCCGATGAAAGGCGGATGGAAGTTGCAGGACTGTGTTGTCGATCGCGAGTTCCGAATAGCCGACCGACGTCGTCAAGCGGTCGTTCCAGGAATGATCGAGAAAAGCGACAAGGCTTCGCAGGGGTAGGGCCTTGCCTTTAATAGGCCGGACGGGATCTCCCGGGTTGGGTATGGCGGCTACATCGGCGGGGGCGTCGTTCATGTAGTTTTCGATGCCATCGCCGAAGGTGTATTCGAGCCGCAGGATATCCTTCTTTTCCCGGAAGTACACGTTGGAGCTGATATTGACACCCCATCCGATGATGCTGTCATCGAGATTGAACGCGTCGGAAACTGCGTCGTCGAGCACGATCTTTCGAACGATGCCCGCCCCTTCGATGTACCCCCGCTCTCCGCCCCATCGATATTCGCCGGACAAATCGGGCAGGGGATATCGCGCGAAAACGTCCGCAATCTCGACCCGTTGCGCCAGCACGCCGGGATCCTGCGTCGAACCGGGCCGTTCCAGGGCCAGGGTCAGAAACGACTCTCCCTGAATGGGCATCCACCTCAACTGCACGTTGCGGAAGAACACCATCCCGTTCGGCCCCCAGTAATCGAGAATGTTGGGAAAGACATCGACATCCATGAACGGGCTAACCGTCTGGCCGGCGCCGAAGTGTCCCAGTTCGCCGTAAAAGTACCTCGGACGGATCGTCGTCTGGCCGGCGTCCGGCCCCACGCCGAAGAAATCGAATTCGAAGTGTGTGCGGAGCTCGCCCATGCTCGTCGCCTGGTAGCTCTTCACGCCAAACCGCGTCTGGCGCACACCGGCCCAGGTGTGACCATCTCTTCCGAACTCGCCCGCAAACGCCGGGAGCTTCGTCGGCCGGTTCACGTCGAACCAGTCCGGATCGTTGGTCCTCTCGTCGTAGATGAAGTCGGTCATCACGAATCCGTAAATATCGAGCCGCGACGGCGGCGGAGCGGGCGCCGGCGCCTGGCCGGCGGCGGCGGCGGCAAACAGCAGACACAACGCGATCGGCATTGCGCAGTTGCGGATGATCCTGGGCGCCATAAACCTCCTTAGTGTGCAATCGAAGCGGTGGGGATCGGCCGGATGTTCTTTTCTTCCCATGCCCGCACTCTCCGGCGGGCCTCATCGAACAAGCGTTCGTAGTTTCCTTTCCGCACCTTTTCGCTGGCTTCCGGGGTCAGTTTCGCGAAAAGCGGAGCATAGAGATCCAGAATCTTCAGGTACGACTTCTGGTCCACGGGCGCGACTTCGTCCGTTCCGAACAGGAATTGGTCGGGATGGCGATTGATGAGACTGGCCGTCGCCTGAATCGTTTCCGGTGTCGCCACCAGATACTTCGCCGTTTCAATCCAGGAAATGTCGACGTGGAGGCGCGGCGCCTTGCCACTGGAAAGCGCGCGATCCATGATCGCCAGCTGATCCTTGACGGGATGGACCACGCGTCCCAGTCCGCCATGCGCCCAGATGACGGTCGTCTCCGGATGACGCTCGAACAGCTCGCGAAGCTGATTCTGCTGATAGGAACTCTCGCCCGGCTTCGGAAACGGCGCGTCGATATCGTTGTGGAGCAGGACCACAAGTCCCGCTTCCGCCGCAAAATCGAAGATCCGGTCGAGGGAAGGATTCACCAGGCTGGCCTTTTCGCCGGCGACCTTCGCCGAGACAAACTCCTTGTGAACCGTGAACTCGCCAATGCCGGAAAAGACGCCGGGAAACGTCTGAAGAACGCGCCGGATATGGTCCACCGCGTACATGTCCGCCGGATTGAATCCCGTAATCATGGGATCGAAACGGGCCTGCTCCGCCTTCGTCAGCGACTTGTACGCCGTGGCGATAAACGCGTCGGTGAAAGAGTAGTAGTAGAGCGGAGCGTCCGTCTGCAGGTAGTAGGTCGGCGCGAACTCACGGGTATTCGCCCAGGACCATTCCTGCTGCAGCGGAATGCCGAACAGCGTGGCCCGGCCGACCTTCGAACCCATGATGTTCAGCATTTCATGGATGTCTGTGCCTTCCTGGATGTAGTTGGTCAGGTGCACGTGTCCGTCATTGACGGCGTAGCCGGACGGCGCGGCGGGGCGCTGAAATGCCAACACGCCAATCGTCAGCGCCACGGTAATCAGAGCCTGCAGCGCGATCGCGGTCCACAATGGACGCCATCCGCCATCGGTGTTCTTCATGGCTCCGACCTGCCTCCTCTTAGAAATTCATCTCGAGATTCAGACTAAAAAGGTTTCCATTGCCACCGACCGGATATGGGACCGCCGTGTAGCCCACGGGACAGTCATGCAGGTGAAGCCATTCCGCGTTGAACCGCAGTCCACGTTCCTTGAGGAAATACCAGTTCGCCCCCGCGCGCAGCTCCGACGCGTTGCCGAATGGCCCCTGAATGACCGAACCGCTGAAGTAGGGCTGGAGAGTTTTGGGGACGGCCATCGCCGAAAACTGCGCCTGAAACCCGTGGTCGTGAATGTCGGAGAGTCCATCGACATTCAGTCCATTGAAGTGGCTGAGCTTCCGCCAGTAATACTCCACCTCCAGCGAATAGCCGTGGTACTTGACGCCCGCGTCGGCGCTCGCCATGTCATAGAGCAGGTTCTCGACGACGATGCCCGGACCGAAGAGATTGGGCGTGAAGATAATGCTTCCGTCCGACAGGCGGATCTGCGAGTTCTCGATCGATTCCGTGCCCGGCTGCTCCTGCCTGTCCTCGATGCTGCGCGTGTAATGGACACCGACCCGCGTGGCGACGTTCTCGTGATAGTCGTAGTCGCCGAAACCCTCATAGAGACCAAACTCACCTGTCGTCGGGAGCCAGCGCAACATGAACGACGTCGTTTGAAAGTGGTTGTCCAGCTGAGATGCGCTGACGCCGAGCTGGCTCAAGTTGTTTCCGAGCATCGCCATATATCGAAATCTCGAAAACTGGCCCTTGACCCAGACACCGGTCGTATACGATCCGCGGAAGAATTCATCGGCCGTCAGCCGATCATCGACGCCGAGCCAATAGGGGAACTGCCCCTCGGTGCTGCGGACGCTGGGAAGACTGGTGACGCCGAAACCCAGCGTCGCGCCCGGGCCGAACACGTAGCTCAGATTTCCGGCGCCGACCACCTGCGCGGGATCGCCCTGCGCGGTATTGGCGGACCAGACGTAGAGGTAGTAGCGCAGTTTTGGCGTCATGAACCAGCCGGAGAACGGCAGGAAGAACTTGTTGAGTTGCATGTCTTCGCGCCGTTGAAGGTCAATGGTGTTGCCGAAGAAGTCGGTATAGGTCGAGTCGAGGGACTTTTGATTCAGGAAACGCGCGTAACTGAACAGGCGCATGTAGATCTGGCCCTTGTCCCCTTCATAGAGACGGAATCCCAGGTTAGGGATGTACTCCGGACTCTTCGAAGGCGGAACGCCGACCGTGGAAGATTGACCGAGAACGAACTCCGCCGCGCACCCATCCGACACCCAGACTCCCGCATCGTCGTATCCCCACGTCTTTCCGAGCAGGCACGGCGTGACGCCGGTGGACTGTCGCAACGCCACGCCCGCGGACGTGTCCGCCGGACAATAGCTCTGGACTCCTGAACGGGATGCGCATGTCACCGCCGGGGATTGGGCGGAAAGTCCTGACGGCAGGTGGAGTAGAGCCAGGAAAGCGGCCAACGCTCCTTCTCTAAAACTCATCTGGGCTCCTTATCGTTCAATAAGCGCAGCGCCAGACGCAGGCAACTCGTAAGTGGGGAAGGCCCGGACCGGGCCGTCAGAAAGACACTTCGGCAGAGTCCGCGGGAAAGCAGTGACAGCGGTCATTGTAGGCGCTTCGTCCGAGGGCAAGGAACTCGGGAAAATACGGGAATGGGGAAATCAGGGGGAAATCAGGGACAGAGAGCAATTTCGCGAAAGCGGAATTGCTCTCTGTCCCTGATTCCCCCATTCCCTCATTTTTCAAGCGAGGGAGAAACGAATGTCCTGTCCGCAAGGGCCGCCTGAATGGCTGGAATCAGGTCGACCCACGCCGAATGTTTGGACACGAAGCCGACCGCTCCGGCCTCCAGCGCCAGGCTCGCGATAGCCGGGTCGTGGTACGCCGTCATGACAATGACTTTGATCCGGGGATGGCATTCCTTCAGCCGGGCGAGCGCGCGGAACCCGTCAAGGCGCGGCATGGAGAGGTCGGTGACTACCACATCCGCGTTGAGCGCGCCCGCCGCGTCAATCATGGCGATTCCGTCTTCCGCGACGCCCACCACGTCGAACGTTCCGCTCAGCAGAGTGGTCAGGATCCTGACGATTTCCGGATGATCGTCAGCCAACAGGATACGGGGCAGGCTCATGATCTTCCTTTCTCAGGCAACAACGCGTGGCGGCATCGGACACAGCACGTCGCCGACATCGGCTCCCGGACCACTACGATGCCAATTCGGGCATCGAATCCTCCCGCCCTCCGCCAAGCGGTATCCAGGCCAGGACCGTGGTGCCGGAACCGGGAGCGGTTTGAATTTCGAGCCGCCCCCCAAGCAGGCGCGCGCGCTCCTTCATACTGGCCAGACCAAGGGAAACGCGGCCGGTTCCCGAGGCCGCATCGAACCCGACCCCGGTGTCCGCGACGGCCAGACGAACTCCGCCATCCACGAAACTGAGCGTCACGTCCGCCGTACTGGCGCGCGCGTGACGGTCGATGTTCCGTAGCGCTTCCTGAGCGATGCGCAGCAGACAGAGCGCGGATTCCCGCCGAATCGTGTCCGGGATCTTCCCCAGTCTCGCGCTCACGGCAATGGAATCCTGCTGTTTTGAAAACCGTTCGCATTCCGCCGCCAGAGCCCCGTTCAATCCCAGACGCTCCAGCATCGAGGGATGCAACTTGTACGCGAGCTCGTGCACATCCGCGGCGAGACGCGTCAGCCCTTCCCGGATATCCGTCACCGTATGAATATGACCGGCGGGAGTGGGGATCATCGAGTCGGCCTCCATCGCAAGAAAGGCCAGACGCTGGGAGATGTCGTCATGCAATTCGCGGGCGAGCCTGGCCCGTTCCTCGTCCTGGGCCTGGAGGAGCTGCCTGCCATATTCCCGGGATATCTGTTCGGCGGCCTTTTCGGCGGTGATGTCGCGCACAAAGCAGATGAACAAAACGCGGTCTGATCTCACGATTTCAGTGATCGACACGTCGACCGATACGCGCGAACCGTCTTTCCGGCGTCCGATGCTTTCCCGCCGGACGCCGTCCGGCCGGAGCGCATGGCAATCGCCGGCCCCCTCGATGAGAGCGCCCACGTTTTGACCGGCTATTTCCTCCGCGCCATAGCCGAAAATTCTTTCCGTCGCGCGATTGGCGGACTCGATTGCGCCGCTTTCGTTCAAGGCCAGGATCCCATCCGCGGCAGTGGCCAGGATCGCATCCAGCTGATTTCGGTTCTCCCGCAGGAAGCGTTCCGCTTTCCGCCGCCGGAACAGATTGACCAGAAGGCCGACAACCAACAGGCCTTCGCCCAGCAGGATCGTCACAACCGCAACCACAATCCATCGATACCGATCCCAGACCGTCGCCTCCCCGAAATAGACGGCGCTCCCCGCCGGCAACTGATCTTCACGGATGTTCCAGCGCTGCAGTTCACGCGCGTCGAAAATCGGAGGCCCCGGATTCAAAGGTGTCCGTTGAATGCTCCCCGGCGTTTCCCCACGCAGAATGCGGTCAGCCGCCTCCGCTGCGTTCCGGCTGAGCGTCTCGATCGACATCACGGAACCGCCGACGATGCCGCGTCCCAGTTGAGTACTGTGAAGTCCGAATACAGGGGCATTGGCGCGGGAGTGGAGCCCCGACAAAAGGTCCTCCTCCGTATAGGACCCCCCTTCGGAATCCACGGACATGAGTACATAAAAAATTGCCGAGCCCGGCGGAAGCTGGGCGCACCGCTCCAGAATCGCCCTGAACGGAAGGTCATTCAACCACACCAAGTTCAGTCGGTTTTCGAATCGCCTTAATTCGCCTGCGAGTTGTTTCTGCCAGAACCTCTCCAACTGGGAGTTGCCGATGACGACGTACACGTTGCGGGTTTCTGGCAGGAGAGTCAGGATGTCGTCCACAATGGCGGACGGGTCATTTTGCACACTGACGACCGCCTCTCCGGATGTCAGATCATCCACCTTCACATGAGGCTGATCAACAGCCGTCATCAGCATGGGCGTTCCGGGAAAC
>DASUFH010000244.1:0-10728 GCA_036274645.1 Terriglobia bacterium | reverse complement strand
CTAATAATTCGCCCGGGGCGATCTTGAACTACTGAAATATTTTTCGGGCGAATTATTAGGGGTCTGTCCCCCTTTTCCCGTCCCCATCATGACATCGCTCTGCGGGGCGCTGTTTCCCGGAGAAACAGGCAAACGATCGCCCCCAGGGCAACTCCCGCAAGCGCAAGGTAGAGAATGTTCTGGATGCCGTAGGCGTCCGCGATACGTCCGGCCAGCCAGGGCGCGACGCCACCTCCAAAGATTTCCCCGGCGCCGACCACGATCCCGATTGCGGACGTCACAAGGCCGGCCGGCGCGGACTCGGACGCGATGGGTCCGGTGATCAGCGCGACATTGCCCAGGCAGAAGAACGCAATGGCAAAGAGCAGCGCGGCCAGCAGGCCCGGCGAGGCGCCCACGCCGCGGAAGGCGTACACGGCCGCTACCGCGCCAGTGAAGCTCAGAATGGCGGTCCACCGCCGGCCCAGCCGATCGGAGATCGCGGGAATCCCGAACTGCCCGAAGAAGCCGCCGAATCCGATGGCCGACATCACGAATCCCATTTCCGCACGGCTGAGTTTCAGAAAGTCTTCGAGGTAGCTGGGCGCCATCGCGCTCATGACGAACACGCAGGTCATGGTCGACATGAGCGCGAACATGGAAAGAACGATATTGCGGCTGCGGAACAACTGACCCCACGAATCTCCGGTTCCGCCGGCCGGCACGGATAAGGGCGCGGCGGGCGGCTCCCGCAGGAAAAAATAGAGGAGGAGTCCCAGACCGAGTGTGGGAGCGGCGTTGATCCAGTAGACCCAGCGCCAGGAAGGCGTCACGGCCAGAAGTTGGGTCGCCAGAATCGGACCGAGGCCCAGACCGAACAGGGCGAATCCGCACTGCTGCAAACCCAGATTGAATCCGCGCCGGTGCGGCTCGGAAGCCGCGGCAGTGGCCGCAAAGCTGACCGGACAGAAGGAACCCTGCGCGGCGCCCATCAGCGCCCGAACGATGATGAGGCCGACCAGTCCGGAAGCCAGTCCCGAGAGGGTGGATAACACGGCGAACGAGAGAACCGTGGGAATCAGGATCCGCCGGTATCCAATGCTGTCGGCCGCGCGTCCACTCAGGACGGAAAACAGGCCCCAGGACACACCGAGTACGCCGACAAGGTTCCCCAGGTCCCGATAACCCAGATGCAGATCGGCAACCATCGCCGGGAACAATGGCGCGATGATCCAGCGGTCGAGACCGACCAGACCGAAGCCGAGTCCGAGCAGGGTGACGGTGCGGACTTCGTTATTGGGCATTTCAGGGGGCAGAGTCTACTACGACGGGGAACCCCGTCCCCCGGTTTTCCATTGTCCATTGCCTGTTATCGATTATGAAATGGACCTCTTTCGTTGTTCGCTCCGGCAAGTCGGCCAACGAACAATTGAAAGAGGCCCATTTCATAATCGATAACAGGCAATGGACAATGGAAAACCCAGGCGGGGACTGGGACGTGAAAAAGGATTTCTGCGGTATACTTCGGCGCTGGACTCCTGATGGTGGGCGTAGCTCAGCTGGTAGAGCGCTGGATTGTGGCTCCAGTGGCCGAGGGTTCGAACCCCTTCGCCCACCCTTTTATTTCTGGGACGTCCCTTCCAACTCGCGAAGCTTGGACTGGGCTTCATTCAGCTCCTTTTTCGTATCGTCCAGCTTCGTTTGCGCCTCGGTTAGTCTGGCAAGAGCGGTTTGCTGCGCATTGGCGTCGGTGACGGGCGCCAGGAACTGATTCGTGAATTGCGACACCTGAAGTTCGAGTGCGGTCTGCCGGTCCGTGAGTTCCCGGACTTTGGCGCGTTGCTCGGCAAGTCGTGTGGCCCAATCCTTTTCCTTTGCCGGAGCGGAGGCCGGTTTGGCGGCTTCGGCGGCTGCCGGCTTCGCAGGCGCAGCAGCGGGACGCGGGGCCGGCGGAGGCGGTGTCAGGCCACGACGGACATCTTCTGTTGTATAAACCCTACCCACAGTCGATTCCTGAACGCGGCGTTCGCGTTCCTGACGGGCGAACTGGGCGAGCCAGGGCGCGGCAGCGTTTCCCGTGGCCTGCGCTCCTGCCGTTAAAGCGCTGAGCAATATAAGGATTAAGGGCTTCATGGCGGCGATTATACTGCAGTGCCGAAAATGCGAAGCGGAATTACAGACGGCCCCGGCGACGGGCTTGAATCTGGTGTGTCCCCAGTGTCGAGAGGCCGTTCCACTGCGGCTCACCGAGTCGCTCGCGCGTAGCGGACCGGTGGACGCCTGCGCAGCGTGCGGACATGACCGTCTTTACATTCAGAAAGACTTCAACCGCAACCTGGGACTCGCGATCGTCATCGGTGGAGCGGTGATCAGTGTTCTGTTTTTTGCCTTCGGATATCCGTTTTACGCCATGCTCACACTGGGCGTAACGGCGGTGGTCGATATCCTGGTTTATTCCCTGGTCGGCACGGTCACAGTCTGTTATGTGTGCCACACAATTTATCGCGGATTCGAGCGAAACCCGGCGCACGGTCCGTTCGACCTCAAGGACCTGGAAAAATTCGGCGGCCGTGAGCCTCGTTTCTGAATGACTTCGCTGTATTGAAACGGAAAACTCTTTGGGTTATGGTGACGGTTTGAATTTGGCCGTCGAGAGCAAACCGAATGAACGTGAAGACGATCAGTACGCTTTCTCCCGTGTCCGGTCCGATCAATGAACTCAAGGTTCCCTCTGAAGAGCTCCAGCTCCAGTTGCTCTATTTCATGAAGCTCACGCGTGAGCTGGAGTACCGGATCGAACGGAAGCTCTATCGTCAGGGCAAGGTTCTCGGTGGCGTCTACGTGGGGCGAGGCCAGGAGGCCATTGCCGCCGGAGCGTGCATCGGGCTCCGGAAGAGCGACGTCATTTGTCCTTCCCATCGGGACATGGCGGCGTTCCTCATTCGCGGAATGTCGCTGCGCGTCATCCTGGCCCAGTACATGGGCCGGAAGACGGGCGCGACCCGGGGCCGTGACGCCAACATGCACATGGGCGATCTCGACCTCAACATCATCCCGTTCATCAGCATGCTTGGCGACCATGTGCCGGTTGCGGCCGGCGCGGGGCTGGCGTTCAAGGCCCGAGGGGAAGACAACGTGGCCGTCTGCTTTTTCGGCGACGGCGCGACGAGCCGGGGCGACTGGCATGAAGGCGTGAACATGGCCTCGGTGCTGAAGCTTCCGGTGGTGTACATCTGCAACAACAATCAATACGCCTACTCCACGCCGCTGGAACGGCAAATGGCCGTTGAAAACGTGGCCGATCGCGCGGTGGCATACGGCATGCCCGGCGAAATCGTCGACGGCAACGATGTTCTGGCCGTGTGGGACGCCTCCGAACGCGCGATCGCGCGGGCGCGGGCCGGACAGGGTCCGACGCTGATCGAGTGCAAAACATTTCGCCTGACCGGTCATTCCGCGCACGACGACGCCGCCTATGTGCCGCGGGAGTTGATGGCGCACTGGGAAGAGCGGGACCCGATCCTCCGCCTGGAGCGGGCGCTCGTGGAAACCGGCGTGATCACGAAATCGGGCATCGACAAGGTGCAGGAACGCGTTCAGAACGAAATCGACGAAGCCATTCAACTCGCCGAAAACGATCCCTATCCCGATCCGGAAGACTGTCTCAAAGACGTCTACTTCGAGCAGTAAATCCAACGGTCTTCATATATCCATGCCGGCAACCACTTACGTTGAAGCGATCCGCCAGGGAATCTGGGAGGAGATGGAAAAAGACGAGCGCGTGTTCGTGCTCGGCGAAGACGTCGGGATATACGGCGGCGCGTTCAAAGTCACCGAAGGCATGCTTGAACGCTTCGGTGAATGGCGGGTGATCGACACCCCCATCTCGGAATCCGCCATTGTCGGCGCCGCCATCGGCGCGGCGCTGATGGGCCTGCGCCCGATCGCCGAGATGCAGTTCGCAGACTTCATTTCCTGCGCGTTCGATCAGATTACGAATTTCGCCGCCAAGAGCCGCTACCGGTGGAACGCCGGAGTCCCGATTGTGATCCGTGGTCCGAGTGGCGGCGGAGTCCATGGCGGGCCGTTCCACTCTCAGAATCCGGAGATGTATTACGTCCACACGCCCGGGTTGAAAGTGGTCTGCCCGTCGTCGGCGTATGACGCCAAGGGACTCATCAAGTCGGCGATTCGCGATCCCGATCCGGTGCTGTTTTTCGAACACAAATTTCTCTACCGGCGGGTCAAGGAAGAGCTCCCTGCGGAAGACTTCACAGTGCCGATCGGGAAGGCGGCTGTCCGCCGGACCGGATCGGACATTTCCGTGATCACGTACGGCGCGATGGTGTACACGGCGCTGGACGCGGCGAAGGAGCTCGAGAAGGAAGGCATTGATCTGGAGGTGCTGGATCTGCGATCGCTGCTGCCTTTCGATCGGGAAGCAGTCCTGGAGTCCGTGAAACGGACGAGCAAGGTCATCCTGCTCCACGAAGACACGCGCATCGGTGGATTCGCGGGCGAACTGGCGGCGGTGATTTCCGAGGAGGCGTTCGAGTATCTGGATGGGCCGATCCGCCGGATCACCGCGCCGGACACGCCGGTGCCATACAGTCCTCCGCTGGAGGAATTCTTCCTTCCCAAAATCTCTGATGTCATGCGTGTGGCTCGAGAGCTGTACGCTTACTGACCGGGAAAAACATGGCCGATACGAAAGTCATCATGCCCCAGATGGGGGAAAGCGTCTTCGAGGGAACCATTACGCGCTGGCTGAAGAAGCCGGGCGATCACGTGGAGCGCGACGAGGATCTGTTTGAAATCTCCACCGACAAGGTGGATTCGGTGATCCCTGCGCCGGCTTCGGGCACGCTGCAGGAAATCCTGTTCGGCGAAGGACAGACCGTGGAGATCAACACGGTCGTCGCTGTCATCGGCGAAGGCGCTCCGGCCGGGAAGCGCGCGGCCGGCGGACCGCCCGTGGCGGCGGAGTCCGTCGAGAGCAAGATGCCGGCGTCGGCGCCCGCTCCCCCCAAAGAAAGCGAGGCCGGGGAGGAAGGGCCGGCTGGAGGCGAGCCGCAATGGGGTTCGCCGCTGGTGCGCCGCATCGCGAAGGACCACGGGATCGATCTGGCGGAGCTGGCGGGCAAAGGGACCGGCGCCGGCGGGCGCGTCACCAAGAGCGATATTCTCAGCTACATCGAACAGACGAAGGCCGCGCGGGAAAAGACCACCGCGGCGGGCCCCGGCGCCGCGGATCTCGAACGTGTGCCGCTGACGGCGATGCGAAAGTCCATCGCGGAACATATGGTCCTGAGCCGCCGGACGTCCGCGCACGTCACCACGTTCTTCGAGGTCGACTGCGCGCGCATCACTGCGGCGCGGGAGCGGCAGAAGGCGGAGTTTGAACGCTCGGGCGCGCGCCTGACGATCACGCCGTTCTTCATTCATGCGGCGGCGCGGGCGTTGAAGCGTTTCCCCATCGTCAACGCGTCGCTGGATGGCGATACGATCGTGTACAAACGGTCAATCAATATCGGGATTGCGGTGAATCTGGAGTGGGGACTGATCGTCCCTGTCCTCAGGAAGGCCGACACACTCAGCCTGCTCGATCTGACGCGCGCAATCCAGGATCTGGGCGAGCGCGCCCGGACGAAGAAGCTGACTCCGGACGATGTGCGTGACGGAACGTTCACCATTACGAATCCCGGACAGTACGGCGCTCTCGCCGGCACGCCGATCATCAATCAGCCGCAGGTCGCGATCATGGGAATGGGCGGCGTCAAGAAGCGGGCCGTCGTCATCGACGACGCCATTGCCATTCGCCCGATGATCGTGCTGTCGCTTTCCTTCGATCACCGCATCATCGACGGCGCCACCGCCGACCAGTTCATGGCCGATATCCAGCGCCAGCTGGAAAGCTGGGAATAACGCCTTTCACATTTGGAAGACTGTCGAGTCCTCGCCTGCTTGTAGGGGCGGTCTATGACCGCCCGGCGTTTCACAGTGAGTCTCTCTTAAGTCAGAGATTCCATTCCGAGACGTCGGGCCATAGACCGCCCCTACAAGCAGACCGGGACAGCGAAGCGGCAGTTTACCGGACAAGGCATCCCTCTCGAATTCCTACCGCGCAGTGTGGCAGAATCTGGCCGACCCGATCATGCAGAAAAGACAATTGGTCCTGCGGTTCCTGACTCTTTTGAGTCTGCTGGCGATGCCGGTTTGCGGACGCGCTCAGGCCGTTGCCGCCAGGCCCTCGATCTTCGTGTGCGGCGATTCGACGGCGAAGAATTCCGGCAAAGGAAAGAACGGCGATCCCGTGGCGGGATGGGGCACGCCGCTGGCGGACTTTTTCGATCCTGCAAAGGTGACCATCAGGAACGTCGGCCACGCGGGGACCTCGAGCCGGACCTATTACGAAGGAGACTGGCCGCGGGTGCTTCCCCAGATCCAGGCCGGCGATTTTGTGCTGCTGGTTTTCGGGATCAATGACGGAACGACACCGGCGGGGCTCGGCGAAGAGACGGTGATGCGGAACAATCAGCCGGTCCATACCTACGGCTGGTACATGTCGAAGATGGCGACCGAGGCGCGCGGGAAGGGCGCGCGCGTTTATCTGTTGACGGTGACGACGCGCAACATGTGGACCAACCCGAAGGTGAAGTTCACCGATGCGACACCGATCGGCCCGCTGCCGGCCGGCTACGATCCCAGAGAGGACCGCATCGAGCGCGGCACGGGCAATGGACGCTTCACGCAATGGACGAAAGAGATTGGCGCGACGCTGCGGGTTCCGGTGTTTGATCTGACGAATTTCTGCGCGGACAAATACGAAGCCATGGGACGCGAAACGGTAGACCGGTTTTACAGCGACCGCAATCACACGTATCTGCCCGGCGCGGAATTCGTGGCGTCGTCGATCGTGTCGGGGCTCAAGGGCTTCAAAGACAGCCCGTTTATTGCGCTGCTCTCGAAAAAGGGTATCGCCGTCGAAACGGCCTCCGGCCGATATGTGAGTGACAACCCGTGAAAACATGCGCCCTTCTATTCATTGTCTGTGCTCTGGCCATAGCGAGCGCATCGCACGCCCAGGGCCCGGTGGCGTCCGGCGCTTCGATCCGGATCGGCGATGTGCCGCGAAACACGCAGATGGGCAGTCCGCCGGCGCCGGAAGGGGCGCCGGGCAATGGCCGGTATTTCCCGCCCACGCCGGCAAACCCCGCGTTGCCGACCCTGTGGATCATCGGCGACTCGACAGTGCGGAACGGAACGCTGGCCGACGGTTCCAACATGAATCAGTGGGGCTGGGGCGCGCCGATCGTGGCGTATTTCGACCTCGCGAAGATCAACGTGGTGAATCGCGCGTTCGGCGGCACGAGCAGCCGCACGTTTTACAGCGGATTCTTCTGGCAGAACCTGCGGCCGCAGATCAGGAAGGGGGATTTCGTCCTGCTACAATTCGGCGCCAACGACAACGGTGGAGCGTCGGGCAAAGGCGCGCTCCGGGGCACGGGCGATGAAGTGGAGCGCATCGAAAGAGACGGTCAGACGGAAACCGTTCATACGTTCGGGTGGTACTTGAAGCAGTTCGTCAAGGAAACGCGCGAACAGGGTGGAACCGCGATCATCTGCTCGCTGACGCCGCGCAAGGCGTGGACGAACGATGGCCGTTTTCGGCGCGACAACACCACGCACGTCGCGTGGGCGGCGGAAGTCGCGAAAGAAACCCGCGCGCCATATGTGGATCTGTACGAACTCATTGCGCAGAAGTACGAATCCCTCGGTCCGGAAAAAGTGGACGCGCTATTCGAGCCGGCGCCGTCGGAACGGCTGCACACCGGCTGGGACGGCGCGGTGATTAACGCCGGACAGGTCATCGCCGGCCTGAAGGCGCTTGAACCCAATCCGCTGGCGGCATTCCTGCGCGCCCGTTAGCGCCCAGATGACCGAAGGCGATGGAATGCGCCGCAAGGAGCCGAATGATGAAACGACCACGGCAGCTTCTCGTCCTTTTCGTGTCGCTCGCGATCTCTCTCCCTTCCCTGGCGATGACTCCGGAAGAGCGCCGGGCCTATCTGAACAAGTTCGTTGAAACGATGCCCGTGGTCGCATCGTTCAACACATGGCTTCAGCGCGCCGGTGAACTGCCGCCGGATTATGACGCGTTACCGAAAATCAACAGCCTGCCGGACCCGCTGCGGTTCGTGGATGGACGTCCGGTAAAGTCGGCCAACGACTGGAAGGCGCGACGCGCCGAGATCGACGCGCTGGAGCAGAAGTACGACCTGGGAACGTTTCCGCCCAGGCCCGGGCTCGACAACGTTGTCGTCATCGACGAGACGACTACCAATGGACAGATCACACGCAATCTGCGCTTCGAGTTCGGGCCGGACCGGAAGGCCACGCTGCGCGCGACGATCACGATTCCGGCGGGAAGCGGCCCCTTCCCTGTCATGATCAGCCCGAGCATCAGTAACGGCGCCGCAGGGTTCGGCGGCGCCGCGCTGCAGCGCGGATACATCTCGGCGGGTTTTGCGGGCAACGACAGCCAGAATGACGCCAATGCCTATGTCCCGTTGTATCCGGACTTCGATTTTGCCGATCTGCCGCGGCGCGCGTGGTCGAGTCAGGTGCTGACGGACTATCTCTATACGTTGCCGCAGGTCGACAAGGCGCATATTGCCATCAACGGCTATTCGCGTGACGGCAAGATGGCGCTGATTGCCGCCGCGATCGATCCGCGGATCACAGCGGTGATTCCCGGCAGCACCGGCGTGGGCGGCGTGATGCCCTGGCGTCTGGGCAGCGAACGCGGTTTTGGCGAAAGCATCGAAAGCACGACGCGAAATTTCCCCACGTGGTTTGTCCCCCGGCTGAGGTTCTTCTCCGGCCGCGAGGATCGCCTCCCGGTAGATGGCAACCTGCTTGTGGCGCTGGTGGCGCCGCGGGCAGTTCTGATCACGTACGGCAACAACGACGAAGTGTCGCAGCCCTGGCCGATGGAACAGGCTTATCGCTCGGCGCTCCGCGCTTATGACCTCCTGGGCAAACCCGAAGCGCTCGGCGTGATGCACAGTCCGGGATACCACGGCGCCAATGACGTCCAGGCGGCGATGGACTGGCTGGACTTCCAGTTCGGCCGGTCTCAAACAAGGTGGACGAACGACCTGATTTATCCGTGGGATTACGACCAGTGGCGAACCCAGGTGAAAAACACCGTAGATCTCTCGAAGTACCCGGCCCGCAAACTCTCCGACACGCTCAAAGGTTCCAACGGACGGGACATCGTTTCGGTAGCGGACTGGGAGAAGAAATCCGCCGACATCCGCAAAGCGGTGGAGTGGATGCTGGGCGACAAGACGCCCGGATCGCTTGCCAGGCCGTTCCCACTGCCGAAACTGGGCGATCCCTCGCAACCGGCGCGGGGCGCGCGAGGCGGCGGAGGCGCCCGGGGCGGGGCGGCGCGAGGAGCCGCGGCGCAAACCAATGCGACGCTGTTCGACGACATTCATGGCTCGAAAGCCAACGGCAATTCCTACGGATGGAACAGCGCCGCGGCGCCGCGCGCCGCCAAACGCAAGATCACGTTTTCCAGCCCGTCCGGTTTCGGGGCGATCGAGGCCGACCTGTTTACTCCCACTGACGCCGCCGGCGCCAGACTGCCGGCGGTGATCTGGCTGCATGGCTACAGCTCTTCGCTCGGCTATAGCTGGGTGTATCACTACGATGTTCATCCGGTACTGGCGCTGGTTCAGGCGGGATACGCCGTCCTCGCCTTCGACCAGTCCGGGTTCGGCTCGCGTCAGGTGGAGGCGGCCGCGTTCTACAACAGATATCCGCGATGGTCCCAGATGGGGCACATGGTGGACGATACACGCGCCGCCATCGACGCGCTCTCGAAGGAAGCGGCCGTCGATTCAACCCGCATCTACTTATTCGGGTACTCCATGGGCGCCAACATCGCGCTGCACACGGCCGCGCTCGACCCGCGCGTTAAAGGCGTGGTCAGCCTCAACGGTTTTACGCCCATGCGCGCGGACACGGAAGACAAGGGAACCAGCGGCATTGCCCGCTACTTCCGCGAACATGATCTTCTGCCGCGGATGGGCGCATTCGCCGGCAAAGAAACGCAGTTGCCCTACGATTACGACGAACTGATCGCCGCCATCGCGCCACGTCCCGTGTATGTCCTGTCGGCCCAGTTCGACCGCGACGCCACCCCCGCCGACGTAAAGCTGGCCGTAGAACAGGCGAAGAAGATCTACGCTCTCTACAACGCCGCCGACAACGTCATGCTGGATCAGCCCTGGGACTACAACCGCCTGCCTTTGGGGACACAGGAGCGGGCCATCCAGTGGATGCTGGAGAAGATGAAATAGCCGTCCTTCTGACCATGTCTCGTCCGGCATTGACACCAGGGGGATTCGACCGTGTGTGCAGCATAATCCCAGCGCCCCGCGGCGTTATGCCGCACGCGCGCTGCGGCATAACGCCGTTGACTTGATGATCAGCTCCCCATACCATGCGCCATGGCAACGAGTTAGCATATGGGCCCGTCGCTACGCTGCAGAAAGATGCAGCTTTTGGGAGTTATGTTGCGCGGGTCCACAATAAGTTGAACTAAACCGCTGCGCGGTGGCAGGACGACAGACCCTCGAGGAAAGTTTCCCTCTTCTGCATCACTATCGCCTCCAAAGCAGGCCCACTGGTGGGTGTGCTCTCACAGGAGGCGAACATGTCGCGAACAACAACGCC
>DASUFH010000243.1:0-2836 GCA_036274645.1 Terriglobia bacterium | reverse complement strand
GACCGTGGTGAGCCCCTGTTCCATGAGCATCATGGCGTACATCTTCAGGGTCTTCATGCCGCTCTTGACGGCAATGTCCCGAATCACGTCCGTCTTCGCGCCCGCGACGATGGCCCGCTTCAACTCCTCATTCATCATCAGGAGTTCGTAGATACCGACGCGGCCTTTGTAGCCGCTGCCGCTGCACATCATGCAGCCATGCCCCTTGTAGAATTTCGGGGCGTTGTCCCGGTTGTAGCCGAAGAAACTGAGCGAAGCGTCATCGATGGTGTGCTCTTCTTTGCAGTTCTGGCAGATACGGCGCGCCAGCCGCTGCGCGACAATGCCGATCGTGGAACTCGCCATCAGGAACGGCTCAATGCCCATTTCTTCCAGGCGCGTAAAGGCGCCCGGCGCGTCATTCGTGTGCAGGGTCGTAAAGACGAGGTGTCCGGTCAGGGCCGCTTCGACCGATATCTTGGCCGTTTCCTGGTCGCGTGTCTCTCCCACCAGAATCACGTCGGGATCCTGGCGAAGGAAGGCGCGCAGGATGCGCGCGAAGTCGAGGCCGATGTCCTTGTGGGTCTGCACCTGGCAGAGTCCGGACAGGTCGTATTCGATCGGATCTTCCGCGGTGGAGATGTTCACTTCCGGAGCGTTGATCTCATTCAGCGAACTGTACAGCGTGGTGGTCTTACCGGAACCCGTCGGACCGGTTACGTAGATGATGCCGTACGGCTGGGTGATCATCCAGCGCAGCTTGTCGACGGTAGTCGAGTCGAGGATGATCTTGTCGAGAGGCATCAGCGCTCCTCCCTTGTCGAGGATACGCATGACCACTTTTTCGCCGAACTTTGCGGGCACGGTCGACAGACGGAAATCGATGGGGCGGCCGTCCAGCCGGATGGAAATACGCCCGTCCTGCGGGAGCCGGCGTTCGGAAATGTCGAGGCGCGCCATGATCTTCAGGCGCGATATCAGCGGGAGCTGCATCTTCTTGGAGAGTTCGCTCTCCACACGCAACACGCCGTCGATCCGGAGCCGGAGCTTGACGCCGGTTTCCTGCGGCTCGATGTGAATGTCGCTGGCCCCTTTCTGAATCGCGCGGGAAAGAATGTTGTTGGCCAGGCGGACAACCGGAGCGTCTTCGGAGGCGGCGGCGAGGTCCACGATATCGGCAGGTTTCTCTTCCTGGTCCGCCTGGATCTCCATTCCGGCGAGGATTTCGTTCTGGAGTTCCTCGAGACTCTCCATGTGCTGCTCGGGCGCCGGTTTGTCCTTGCGCTTTTTCTCGTCGAACTTCCTCTCGAATTCCCGATCGCGGTCCCGCCGGCCCATCAGCTGCGGATAGACGGACTCCATGAACCGCTGGAAGTCATCCTCGGTGCAGATCCGGGGCTCGATGATCGCGCCCTTGACGTAGCGGCGAACATCATCGAATGCAGGCAGGTTCGACGGATTCACCATCGCCAGTGTCACGGCGTTGTTGTGCGCCGAGAAGGCGACCGGAACGATCTTGTGCAGCATGATCAGGGAATGCGGGATCAATCCCACAACCCGGGATTCGAACTTCGACCGGCTGAGGTTGATGAAGCTGATGCCGATCTGGCGGTTGGTGTCTTCCAGCCTGTCCGCGAGGATGCGGGCCAGGCTCAGCGCGATTTCCGCATGCTCGGCGAGAAGATGGCGGAAGTCGCTGCGGGTCAGCGTCAGCGTGACCGTCGGCTCGACGGTCGTAATCGTCGCCGACCGGGGCTTGCCGGTGAGCATGGCCATTTCGCCCACTGCGGCTCCCGGACCGAGCTGGGTGACGAAGAACTCGATACCGGTGGTGGCGTCTTTCTTTCGAACCTCGACGAGACCGGACTTGATGATGAACATCGACATCCCGGCCGTGCCTTCACGCACGATGGTCTCGCCCGGGGAAAACTCGGAAAACTTGAACCAGGAACTCACCCTCGCCAGGCTGTCGGGGTGCAACTCCGCGAACAGCTTGACGTTTCGGAGGAAGTTAACCAGTTCGTCAGTATCGATAGCGGCTACTGCCATGAGTGATCAAAAGACAAAGTATTCCGAGCCGCCGCCAGTTTCACCGCGGGACAAAGTGTTGTCACGGAAATTTGTGCGGTTTCGTCAGGGTTTTCCCCGGAGATCCTGTTTCCAGCCCAGAAGTTTGGCCGCGGTTCCTTCTTTTTCCGCTTCTTCTATGCGGCCCTGGGCCTGATAAAACATGGAAAGGCTCGTGTGGGCCAGCACATCGTCGCCGTCGATGGCGATCAGGCGCTGCGCCGTCGCAATGGCTTCATCAAGACGCCCGGCGTTGAACAACGCCATACCCAGTCCGTGGAGCGCGTCCTGGTAGGCCGGATCCATTTCGAGCGCTTTGTTGTAGCTTGCGATGGAGTCGTCCAGGTTGCCGTCGCCAAAGGCGTTGACGGCCTGTTCGAAGTATTCTTCCTTGGTCATGGCGGCAGTATAACAGGGGAAGCCCGATGGTTTCGGCTCCCTGCCGCTGTGCTGCGAAGGGGAGATCCGCCGCGAGCATTTGGTGCCCCTGTCTGCTTGCGTCTGCTTGCAGGGGCGGTCTATGACCGCCCGAACGTTTCGGGATGGAAATCTCTTGATTTCACAGGAATTCACCCGGAAACGCCGGGCGGTCATCGACCGCCTCTGCAGGCCGGACCTCTCATTCGTGGCGCAGGGCTTCGATCGGGTTGAGCGTGGCCGCGCGATACGCCGGGTAGAGCCCGAATATCAGGCCTGTTGCCACCGACACGATGAACGCAATCGTCACCCATACCAGCGACATGGTGGCCGGCAGATAGGGCACAAACGTGCGGATCAGAGTGGTAATGCC
>DASUFH010000242.1:0-12600 GCA_036274645.1 Terriglobia bacterium | reverse complement strand
GAGGGCGCGGATCCGAATGGCCAGACCGCCTTAATGCTGGCGATCAAAACGGGGGAGCTTCCGATCGTCGAAACGCTGGTCGAGGCCGGCGCCAACGTCAACGCGGTTGAGAAGTATGAAGATCAGACGGCTTTAATGTGGGCGGTCACCGCGCCCAAAAATGCGGTCGAGATGACGAAGCTGCTCCTTTCCAGAGGCGCCGATGTCCACCCTCGCGCGCGGTATACCGACTGGCCAAACCAGATTTCCTCGGAGCCCCGGGGGCAGTTTCGTCCCGTTGGGGGACTGACCGCGCTGCTGTATGCCGCCCGCAACGGCTGCTCTGGCTGCGTCGAGGCGCTCATCGGAGCCGGCGCAGATGTTAACGTGCCGACGCCGGAAGGCGTCACTCCGCTGATGGTGGCCCTCGATAACGATCATAAGGATGTCGCCAGCCTGTTGTTGGATCGTGGAGCGAATCCCCATGTGGTGGATTGGTGGGGACGCACGGCGCTGTACATCACCGTCGATATCAAGGAATCCGGCGCCGGCCGCGGTGGAGGGGGTGGGCGCGGAGGCGCCGGAGGTGGCGGACGTGGGGGCGCCGGAGCTTCTCGCGGATCGAGTCGGGCCGTCTCCGCCATGGACATCATCAACAGGCTGCTGGCCGCGGATGTCGACGTGAATGCCGAGATGAACATGTATCGTCCCAGCCGGGGTGGCAATAGCGGACGTTTTGGGGAAAACCAAAAGGATGTGGGCTGCACGGCCTTGTATCGCGCCACCGAGGCGGGCGACATGGAAGTGATTCGAGCTCTCCTGGCCAAAGGCGCCAACCCCAACATCAACGCCATGGGCTTCACTCCATTCCTGGTGGCGGCCGGCGTTAATCCAGGGGGCGGAGGCGCGCCGAATACCACACTGATGGATCTGATGATCCAATACGGCGCCAACGTGAATACTCAGGTCACCGGGACCCGAACCTACTCCATGCGGATCTCCTACCATCCTCCCGCGGACAAAGAAGGGGATTCGGCTCTCCATGAAGCAGTACGGGCGGGTCGTGCGGACCTGGTTCGTTACCTTCTGGAGAAGGGCGCCAATCCCGAACTCGTCGATGGCAACGGAAAAAAGCCGATCGATCTGCTCGCCGCGGGCGGCGGCGGAGGACGTGGTCCCGGTAGAGCTCCCGCTGCTGCCGGTAATGGCGCAGGTCGCGGAGGCGGAGCCGCTGCCGGTAATGGCGCGGGTCGCGGAGGCGGAGCCGCTGCCGCCGCGGGAGCAGGTGGCCGTGGCGGGGCCGGGGCGCGAGGCGCCAATGCAACGGCCGAGATTCGCGCGATGTTGCAGGACGCGGCATCGAAGAAGTAGTCGCGCGGCTCTCAAGAACCGCCACAGCCCGTTCCGGGGTCATCCCGAAACGGGCTGTATCTTCTTAATGCGGAAGAATCGGGGCGTGACTACGTCACATGGAACTGCCGGAACGCGTACTGGTAGAACGGATCGCTGATATACCGCTTCACCCAGTTCAGTCCGCCGACACATTCCTGAAAGTGTTCCGAAAGGGTGCGGAAGACGCGCGTGGTTTGCGAAGCGTCCAGGCGCGCAACGGCGCCGTAAAAATACCGGCCCCGTTCGGCGTAAAAGCTCAGGCTGACCGTGCGGCGTCCATAGGTGAGGCTTTCCGGAAATAACCCGAGGTTGAAAAGCGCCACGTCGCCAACGTGCCTGTAGTACTCGCGACGCCGCTCGACCGGTATCGGTTCGCCCGCCTGCTGCAGCATTTCCGGGAGATAGTGGAGAGGCTGCCCGGACGCCTGCCAGACACCGTGCAGGTTCTCAATGGGAACAAATTCAGTCAGGAGGTTGGCGATGTACTGGATGGTTTCCAGATCCCGCAGATGCATTTGTTCCATTCCGCGCTCCGTCAGGACGCGAAACAATTCCCTGATCGGGTGTTCTTCGGGAATGTGACGCCGGGGCCGTTCAATCATCGCCGCGCTCCTTCCATCTCTGGTTCCGGGCTGCGCCCTGCCGTTTCATGTGTCGCGCAATCGCCTTCACGCCTCGCGCGGGCAGTCATTCGCAGCCGCTTGTTCCATTAGACCATCGCGAATTCCATGATGAAGCGAGGTCATACGGAATACATGGGGGGATCGCAAGGAAGAACTGCAGAGATTTTCCGGTGAACGCGACCGGCCGCGGACGATGTGTCATCCGCGGAGGGCCAGCGGATCTAATACATGGGATGGTCGCCGCTTCCTGGCATTTCTGCGGCCTTGCTCTCGGGGATTTCAGAGATCAGAGCTTCGGTAGTCAGCATGAGCGCTGCGATGGACGCGGCATTCTGGAGAGCCGAGCGCGTGACCTTGGCCGGGTCGAGAATCCCGGCAGCGATCATGTCGGTGTACTCTTCAGTGGCGGCGTTAAACCCGAACTGCGGCTGTTTCGATTCACGTACCTTGCCCACCACGATCGCGCCTTCGTGACCGGCGTTGGAAGCGATCAGCCGGAGGGGCTCTTCAAGGGCCCGCTTGACGATGGTCACGCCAATCTGTTCATCGCCTTCAAGCGCCAGTTTTTCGAGAGCCGGGATGGCCCGCAGGAACGCGACGCCGCCGCCCGGAACGATACCTTCCTCAACTGCCGCGCGCGTTGCGTGCATCGCATCTTCAACGCGGGCCTTCTTCTCTTTCATTTCAGTTTCGGTGGCGGCTCCAACCTTGATGATCGCCACACCGCCGACGATTTTCGCCAGTCGCTCCTGCAGTTTTTCGCGATCGTATTCGGAGGATGTTTCGTCAACCTGAGCGCGCAGTTGTTTGACGCGTCCCTCTATGGTCTTGGGTTTGCCCGCGCCTTCGATGATCGTCGTATTGTCCTTTTCGATGACGACCCTCTTCGCCGTGCCCAAATCCTCGATCGTGACGTTCTCCAGCTTGGTCCCGAGATCCTCGGTGATTGCGCGTCCCTGGGTAATGATTGCAAGATCCTCCAGGATAGCCTTTCGCCGGTCTCCGAAACCCGGCGCCTTCACTGCCGCGGCCTGCAGCGTTCCGCGAATCTTGTTCACGACCAGGGTCGCGAGAGCCTCGCCCTCAACGTCTTCGGCGATAATCAACAGCGGACGGCCCAACTTCGAGACCTGTTCCAGGATAGGAAGCAGATCCCGCATCGTGCTGATCTTCTTTTCGCAAATCAGAATGAAGCAGTTTTCCAGAACGCAGACCATGCGGTCCGGGTCGGTCACGAAATACGGCGAGAGATAACCGCGATCGAATTGCATCCCTTCAACGACTTCGAGCGAGGTCTCCATGGTTTTCGCCTCCTCGACGGTGATGACCCCGTCCTTACCCACCTTCTTCATGGCTTCGGCGATGATGTTGCCGACGGTCGCGTCATCATTGGCGGACACCGTCGCGACCTGGGCGATCATGTCGCCGGTTACCGGCTTGGAGAGCTTCCGGATCTGTTCGGTGGCTGTGGCGACCGCCTTTTCGATGCCGCGTTTCACGGCCATCGGGTTCGCGCCGGCGGCCACGGTCTTGACGCCCTCACGGAAAATCGCCTGGGCCAGGACCGTTGCCGTGGTCGTCCCATCGCCGGCGGTATCGCTGGTTTTCGACGCCACCTCCTTCACCATCTGGGCGCCCATATTCTCAAGTGGGTCTTTCAACTCGATTTCCTTCGCCACCGTGACGCCGTCCTTAGTGATGAGCGGGGAACCGAACTTTTTCTCGAGAATCACATTTCGGCCTTTCGGACCCAGGGTGATCTTTACGGCATTCGCGAGCCTGTTGACGCCCCTCAAAATTGCCTGTCGTGAGTCTTCTCCGTGAATGATCTGTTTTGCCATTGGGCGCCTTCCTATTTCCTGTCGGCGGACTTGCCGGCCGCCGCCGTTAAAATTGCCAACACTTCGTCTTCGCGCAAGATCAGATAGTCCTGGTTATCCACCCTGACCTCCGTTCCGGAATACTTTCCGAACAGTATCCGATCCCCTGGTGTTACTTCCGATGCGGCGAGAGCGCCGTTCTCGAGCGCCTTGCCCGCGCCAACGGCGATGACTTCGCCTTCCTGCGATTTCTCCTTGGCGGAATCCGGGATGATGATTCCCCCCTTGATTGTTTCCCGTTCTTCAATGCGCCTTATCAGCACACGGTCATGTATTGGTCGTACGGTCATGAAACTCCTTTGTTCTCCGGCTGACGACGTCTCTATCCATGCGCCCAGGGCCATTCGTCACGAAGCGTGGACGGTAGCAATCAGCCCCTGATTCCGGAGTTCACCCACGACTTCGTCACATCTCCGGATGTATCTGGCGTGTTGCAATTATCAAGGTGTAGCCGAAGCGCCGCTGTCCTCAATTGAACAGTCAGTCCGATCTGGAAGTTCATCGCTGGCGCCACCCGGAAAAGCCGGTCCGCCAGCGCGCCGCGTTTTTGTGCCTATAGGTTGGGGATGTGGGCCAGGGCGTCGGCGAATCGCCGCGCCCAGCGCTGCTGGCCGAGTCCGTCCGCGATCTCATCCTGACGAAACTCCACCTGCGCCTGCGGCAGGTTCCTTCGAAGCGCATGAAAGGGAATGCTGTAGTCCACACCGGGATCCAGATCATAAGGCTGGTTGTCTCCCACCACCACGTCGCCCGACCGGCGCAGCGCGGCCAGCAAAATGTCGGCGAGGCCGCGGTCCTGACTGCTGCAAATGGAAATCTGCCACGGCCTGGGAAGGCTTCCGGGAGGAGCGGCGGGTTGGGCCGTCATCGAATGAATGGAGACCAGGATCGATTGGATGCCCTTCGCTTCGCGTTCCAGCAGGACCGACTCGATCGCGTCATGATAGGGAGTGAACCAGCGATCGATACGCGCGGCTCTCGCGTCGCCGGTCAGGGAAAGGTTGCCTGGAATGGGAGTGCCGTCGCTCGTTTCGGGTATGAGATCGCGCGCGTGAAGTTGGCGGTTGGCGTCGATCACCAGACGCGATACACCGCAGAGAATGGCGGGGGCGTCAAAAATCGCCGAAAGCTCTTCCGCCACTCCCGCCGCGCCGATGTCCCAGGCGATGTGGCGCGCGAGCGCCTCTTTCGGCAAGCCCAGGTCGCCAAGTTCGGCGGGCACGAAGTTGCTGGCATGGTCGCAGAAAAAGACGAAGCTGCTGGAGCCTTCGCGCCGGTGGACGCGTGGTCCGGTCACTGCGCCGACTGGCTGACGGTAACGGTAACGTCCATGCCAAGGAATACACCCACCGGTCCTTCGTAGGTGCCCCAAAGCGGCAACACATGCTCCGGCGCCCATGCGACCGCCACGCGGATGAGGTTGCGATTCCCAATGATGTTGTTCGTCGGGTCGAAATCGATCCAGCCCGCGCCGGGCAGATAGGCCTGCATCCAGGCATGCGTGGCGCCGCCACCGGACCGGCCGGAATCGTTTGGAGTAAAGATGTAGCCGCTGACAAACCTCGCCGCAATGCCGAGCGCCCGCGCGCCTTCCATCATGAGTACGGCAAAGTCCCGGCAACTGCCCTGCTGCCGCAGGAGCGTTTCCTCCGGAGTCTGCACGCCCTTCTCGACGCGGCGGATATACCCGAGATCCCGGCGGATGCCGCGCGTCATGGACCGAAGCACTTCCATGGTATCCGTCGTTTCCGCCGCGTCGAGAAACTGGAGGGCCCATTTCGAAACCTGCGCGGAGGGGTAATGGTGGGTAAGCGGGCGGACGAGATTGGGGAAGTCCTCGTCGGAGTACCGAAACGGATATGTTCGCGCGTAGTCCTCCAGCAAGTACTCGGGCGAATCGCTTTCGTAGTGTTCCAGAGTCACCTCACTCTCGAAACGAAGTGACGTGGTCTTTCCCTCAAACGTGGCCACGGCGACGGAGTTATCGAAAGGATCGTGCAGCCAGCGCAGAAGGACGGGCTCAGGCGTAATCGCCAGCCGCGACTGAATCAATCGCAGGTCGTGGCTTTCGCGCGGCCGGAACATCATGCGGTGTTCGCCGAACTTCACCGGAGAGCCATAGTGGTAGACGGTGCTGTGATGAACGGTGATGATGGAAATCACGCGCCCGCCATGGAGCCGATTGCGCTCATGGGAAGCTCGTCGGTCCAGACTCTGAAACTCTCGAGCACGTTCGGTCCGAACGTCGTGGCGATGGCAACGTCGCACGCGTCGCGTCCCCGCGCCATCAGAACACGGCCCATCCGGGGCACATTATTGCGGGGATCGAAGGTATGCCAGGCGCCTCCGATCCAGGCCTCAAACCATGCGGCAAAGTCCCCCACCGCGTATGGCGGCGGCGTTCCCACATCGCTCAGGTAGCCGGTGCAGTAGCGGGCCGGAATATTCATCGAACGGCACAATGCGATCGCCAGATGCGCATAGTCGCGGCAAACACCGGTGCGGTCGTTGAGGGCCTCGAAGGCGCTGCGGGTCGCGAGCGCGTTCTGGTAGTTGAATTCAATATGCCGATGAACGTAGTCGCAGATGGCCTGGACACGTGGGAATCCCGGCAGGATCTGACCAAAGAGCCGCCACGCCATGTCGGAAAGCCTGTCGGTCTCGCAGTAGCGGCTTCCCAGCAGAAACACGAGCGCGTCTTTCGGCAAATCCTCCACGGAATCCTGGCGCGCCGTCACGACCATCGCATCGGCAAGACCTTCATCGCTGATCACGCAATCGGTCGAGAGGCGGATCCGGCCGGCAGGGGCAAGCACGCGTTTGCATTGGTTTCCAAACGCATCGCGGTAAACCGCGATGGGAATAGCGGGCTCGGTGACGAGCACATCCGGAACGAGCATGTCGGAAACCCGGGAATCGTGGACATTCACTACGAGAATTACGGGAGTGGGTTGAGGGAAGTTGTAGACGAGTTCAAAACCAGCGCGAAGATGCATGAATTAAGATAGCAGAACGCGTCTGAGAATGACGCAAGATACCCCCTTTGAAACGAAGAATCGGAGCGAGAGGACATTCGTCTGCGGGCGGCGCGGCCTCGCTGCAAGCCCGGCGACTTTCCTCGGCGCTGCAAAGGGAGGGCGGGCGCCGCCGCAAAATGGCGCGGCGGGATTGTTCCGGCCATCGACCGTAATCGCGACCCGCCGCGGAGAGAGTATACTTGGCCGCACGAACGACCTTTGATCGGAACGGGGAGGCAAGATGAGATTAATTCCACGGCGTCAGTGGTCGGTGGCAATCACGGCTGCAGCGCTGACGCTGGGCACGGCGCTGGCGCACCACTCGACGGCCGAATTCGACTACACCAGGGAAGTGACCATCAAGGGCGTTGTCAAGGAGGTCCAGTGGACCAATCCTCACTCATTCGTCCAGTTGCTCGTGGAGGGGCCGCCGGGAGAAAAGATTCAGTGGTCGGTGGAGATCGGTTCGCCGAGCCTCAACATCAACCTTGGCTGGCGCAAGGACAGCGTCAAGCCTGGCGATGTGGTCACGATGAACCTGGCGCCCGCCCGGAATGGCAAACCCTACGGAACACTCCGTGTCCTGACGTTTGCCGATGGCAAGCAGCTCAAGGGGGTGGCAGCTCAGGTAAGAGCTCCAGCCGCTCCGCCCATCGCGGACAAGAAGTAGGAAGGGAGCGGTATCCATGCAGCCGAGAAATTCGCGTAACTGGTCAGCGCTAATTCTGCCTGTCCTCCTGATCTGCATCGCCGGAATGGCCGCGCGAATCGCGGGAGCGACCGTCGGCGCGACGGCGGCCGGTCCGGATTCGCTGAACGGGATCTGGGTTCCGGACGCGGCGCCCCAGCAACTCGTTACCGTGGACGGATCGACTCCGCCACTGAACGAAGCGGCGGCGAAGGTGTATGCCGAGCGCAGGCGGCTTCGGGAGACCGGCGACACGTCCTTCGACCAGACCACGTGGTGCGCAGGTCCCGGCATGCCACGCATCCTCACGATGCCTTATCCATTCGAGATACGCCGCGACGGCGATTTCATGGCGTTCATCCATGGCTGGTATCGCTGGCACCGCACGGTCGATATGGCCGGCGGCGTCGTGGATCCACCTCTGCCGCTGACGATGGGTTTTCCGGTGGGCCATTGGGAGGGCGATACGCTGGTCATTCGCACCGTCGGCCTGATCGACGCCACCGTGCTGGATGCGGCGGGAATGCCGCATTCGGAGCAGATGACGCTGACGGAGCGGTTGCGCGTCCTCGATGATGGGAGGCTGGAGGACCGCTTCAGAATCGAAGACCCGGATACCTTCACGAAGGCATGGGAATCGGTGTTGTATTTCCATCGAGACGCGGCGGCGCGAGTCACCGATGACGTCTGCCCGGACCGGATTGCCGACGGCCAGCCCGCGGTGCTAGGGGCAAGGTCGCCGGCCGCCGCGCCGCGGCCGAAGGATGCGCCGTCCGGCATCGCCTCGGATAACGCAGCGACAGCGCCGCGATTCTCCGGAATGTGGGAGCCGAAAACTTTCGGATTCATGGTGCCCGAAGCGCCCCTTTCAAAAGCCGGTAGAGACATGGTGGATCGCGGGGCCGCGGCGATGCGCAACGGCCAGATTATGCACACGGCCTGGACGTCCTGCCGGCCCGGCGCGGTGTCCACCATGACCATGCCGCGCGAGAAAATCCTCATCCTGCAGTCCCCGGAAGAACTCACGATTCTTTTCGAAATGCCCCGTATGGTTCGACGCGTCCGCATGAACGCCACTCATCCCGACAACCTGGAGTCCAGCTACGTCGGGGACTCGGTGGGAAACTGGGAGGGCAAGACGCTGGTGGTCGATACTCTGGGGTTCAACGGCTATGCGGAACTGGATGCGCGCGGACAGCCGACCAGTCCCTGGTTACACACCGTGGAGCGGATGACGCCTTCCGCGGACGGCAGCAGTCTCGACATCGAAGTCACGATCACGGATTCCGAATACTACGATGGTCCCTTCACCATCAGGAGGAGCTGGAAACGAAGCGCCGCCAGGCACCCTTTTGAATACGACTGCATGGAGAATCCGCGCGAGGAGGACTTCGAGAACGCGTATTACGTGCGCGACCGCTATCGGCCAACCTGCATGCGCGTGGAGGGTGAAGGCCTCGCGCTGTCGAAGGTCGTGTGCCGGCGATGAGCGATCGCCGGCGGAGCGTCCGAGTGGCCCATGTACGCAGCCCTATTGAAGCCGATGGAACGGCGGCGCTGTCGTAGCTACAAAACCGTCTGCGCGCCCGGTTCAGCCTGCCTACGCAACGCGCGAGCCTTTTTCTTTTTCAGCGTAGGCAAATCGGCATACCATAGGCGCCAAAGAACCTGGTTAGGGGATGCGTAAATGAAAAGAGAAGGAATAAGAGTCGCCATCACGTCCTGCTTGATCGCCCTCGCGGGCCTGGCCTTCGCGTCAAATGCCAGGGCGGAATGCGCCCGTGAGACGCTCCAGAAGCTGGCCGACACGTATGTCAAGGCCCAAACGGCCGGGAACGCCACCCTGCTGCCCCTCGCAGCCGGCGCGTCATACGCGGAGAACGACAAGGCCATGGACGTTGCCAAGGGCGTGCTGGCCGGACCCTTGAAGGTCGACTTCACGCGCAGCTTCCACGACACGACCCAATGCGTCACCTTCACGGAGTTGGTGGCGGCCACGGACCCGCACCCGTACGTGATCCACACGCGCATGGAGGCGACCGAGAAAGGGCAGGTGTCGAAGATGGAGTCGGTGGTGACGGACGAGGGGGACTGGGTATTCGGAGCGGCCGAGCACCTTGCCACCACGCGGAGCGAGAAGTGGGACGAGATCCCCAGGGACAAGCGCGACACGCGAGCGGTCATCCAGGCGGCGGCCGACGCGTACCTGGACAACTGGGGGAACCCGGAGCTCCCGGTGCCGCATGGCACGCCCTGCTCCCGGCTCGAAGGCCGCATGAGCACGGCCGCCCGGAACCCGGAGGGCCAGACGTGCACCATGGGGGCGTTCCCGCAGAAGCTCAACGTGGGCAACCGCCGCTACGTCATTGACGAGAACTTTGGCGCCGTTGTCATCTTCCACAACTTCCCCTGGATCGATGCCGGATTGCCAACCGACCCGGGGACCCCGGCCAGCCAGATGTTTCGGGTTGAGGGCGGCAAGAATCGCTACATCCACGAGGTCACGGTTTGCACGACGGCAGGCTGTGGGAGAGGAACCCCGGGTGGACAGCGGGGACAAGGCGCACAGCGAGGCCAAGGTGGACAACGCGGCCAAGGTGGACAACGCGGCCAAGGTGGACAACGGGGACCAGGTGGACAGCAGTGACCGACGGGGGGCTGGAAGCGCATAGTCTGTTCCAGGCCCCCGTTGTTGCTTGAAACGCCTACCCGTTCACGATATCTTTGCCGCCAGGTTTTGGGATCATTTTCAAGTATCGGAGGTTCATGTCGTGAGGAAGAAGCGTTCGTTCCTTCTTATGTCGGTGATTTCAGCATCCCTGCTCGTCAGCGCATTCGCTGTCGTGAAGGCGGCTCAGCAACAAGGTTCGCCGGGGGCGAGCCAGTCGCGCTGGTCTGATCCTGCCACCTGGCCAGGGCGCAAGGTGCCAGTTGCAGGCGACAAGGTCACGATTGAAAAAGGCAAGGAAGTGGTCCTCGACGTCAGTCCGCCGGCGTTGAACGGCTTGACGATCGAAGGCAAACTCAGCTTCTCGGATAATGCCGACCTGGAGCTGACCTCCGAGTGGGTCATGGTGCACGACGGGGAACTGGAGATCGGAACCGCCGCCAGGCCCCATACGCGCAAGGCGACAATTACCCTCATCAACAACGTCAAAGACGAAGACATGATGGAGATGGGTGACCGCGGCGTCATGCTCATGGGCGGAACCCTGAATCTGCACGGCGATCGGAAGAACGCCTGGACCAAGCTGGCCAAGACCGCCACGGCCGGCAGCGCCTCGATCGAGGTCCTGGATGCCGCCGGCTGGAAGGTCGGTGACGAGATCGTCCTCGCCTCCACGGATTTCAATCCCCGGCAGGCCGAGCGGCGAACGATTTCCGCCATCAGTGGAAACACGATCACGCTCAACACGAAACTGGACTACATGCACTTCGGCAAGATCACCTTCGGTGTGGATGAACGCGGCGAAGTCGGTTTGCTGACGCGCAATATCAAAATCCAGGCATCGGCCGACGCGGCGGAGTCCTTCCAGGGCGGGCACGTGATGGCGATGAACGGGAGCAAGATGTTTGTCGAGGGTGTCGAGTTCAATCGAATGGGGCAGAACCTGACTCTTGCCCGGTATCCGATCCACTGGCATCTGATCGGCGATGCGCAAGGGCAGTACGTTAAGAACGCTGCCTTCCACGACACCTACAACCGCTGCGTGACCATGCATGGCACGAATTTCCTGCGCGTTGAGAACAACGTGACCTACAACACCGTCGGTCACTGCTTCTTCATGGAAGACGGCGTCGAGCACGGCAACGAGATTGTTCACAACCTGGCGATCCAGACCAAGTGCCATACGAGCAAAGCGTGCGTCCCGACCAACCTCTCCGCGACCGGCGAGGGACCTCGAACCAATGGCCAGTCCTCCAAGGATGTGCTGCTGCCATCGGACAACACGGTGGCAAGCTTCTGGATGACCAACCCGGACAACACCTGGCGCGACAACGTGGCCGCGGGTTCCGACGCGAACGGCTTCTGGATGTCGTTGCCGGAGCACCCGAATGGGAAGTTCGAGGGCACGGAGATCAGCAGGAACACTTTCCCGCGCAACATGAGACTCCGCGAGTTCAAGGGCAACACCGCCCACTCGAACTACGATGGGTTCATGTTCGACCGGAACTTCAACGGGGCCAACAACACCTTCGGCGTGACCGGCAACATGCATGTCTCACGCGAAAACCCCACAGACTCGCGCAGCGCGATTGTGGAACAGGTTTTCGAGGATCTCACCGCCTACAAGAACCGCAATGGCGGCTTCTGGGGTCGCGGTGAAATGCGCACAATCAGGAACTATAAGTCGGCGGACAACGCCATCGGCTATACGCAGGCGTCTGGCCTGGGCGGTGGCGCCAGTGTTGGCGACCCCTATACGTCAAGGGTCGTTGACTCGCTGTTCGTGGGTGAAACCGAGAATGTCGGCAATCCCGCGACTGACGCGGAGAAGGCTTACGGTCGCACCGTGCCGAAGACGGCAATTCCGGATTTCCCGATCCGCGGCTACGAGTACTACGATAATCGTCATGACGTGGTGAACACCAAATTCGTGAACTTCGAGGACAACGCCACCCGCAAGACCGGAGCGATCGGTGTCCTGCTGTTCGCAAGCTTCGGGGTCAGCTCCAACAACTCCATCGAGAAGGTGAGCTTCGATCACGCCAAGCCGGTGTATTTCCCTCCGACGACGGAGCGTAAGTGGGCCAACGACACCGGTAACGGCTCGGCCTACAAGACCGCGGCGATCCGCGACAGGGACGGCTCTCTCGGCGCTGGTCCCAATGCCTACGTTCTCATCAACGACGGCGTCAACGACAGCATCGCAACTGACGACCAGGCCTGTGAGATCAAGCCCACCTGGAACGCTGCGCTGTGCAAGGGCGATGTCGGGCGTATGAATATCAGCGCCGGCGGTGGCGCCGGTGGTGGTCGTGGCGGCGCTCGCGGCGGCGGAGCCGGCGCGGGACGTGGT
>DASUFH010000241.1:0-2074 GCA_036274645.1 Terriglobia bacterium | reverse complement strand
GCGAAATTCCTCTCTGTCCCTGATTCCGCACAAATGGACAGCCCCTGCAAAAGAAGAGTTACTTCCGGTTGGGTCGCAGGTCGTGTTCGTCTCGCGCGATTTCCTTTCCCTTTTCATCGACGAGCGTGAACACGTATTTGTGGCCATATCGGATCCATGGCGCCGGCTGCACACCGGAATCGGCAACGCTGAAGAGGGTTTTGTCGCCATCGATCTTGACGAATACCTGCGATGCGGCAGGGCCATTCCAACGGATGAAGTGGTCCGCGCCGATCTGGATGGTGTTGGGCGCGTTCACCTGAACGGGCGTCTCCGCAAAGCCACGGGCATAACCGGCCTCATAGTCGGTGACCAGGGAATGGCTCCAGACTGTCTTTTGCTGTTCCGCGGCCCCGCGACGTTTGTCCTCCCGGCCGGCCCTCAGTCCGGCTTCATACGCGTCGCTGTTGCCGGCGACGGACCCAAAGCCGCGATGGAAGTGTTGTCCATTCCGGCTGAAACCCACGTCGGGCACACCGGCGTGGAGCGATTTCTTCAAGCGGAACACCACGACGGTTCCCGCGGGCAGCTTGACAGCTTCGCCCCGCGTTGAAAGTCGAAGATCCCTCCGGACGATGCCGGTGGAAGCCTGCCGGATTTCCGCGCCGCCCCCGCCCCATGTAAACGCGCCAACGATGGCGCCAACCAGCGCGCTGTCCGATCCAGCCGGTTGATCCGCGCCTGGTTTCTCATTCGCAATACCTTGCGCCCCGCTGTCCGGCGCATTGGACTCAGTCTGAACAGCCATTCTGCGGCCCTGAACGATGACGGATTCAAGATCCAGCGTGTATTCATGATTGGAGGTTCTACGTATGAGCAGCTCAACAAAGGCGTCGCGGGGAATCGTGACGTGTCCCTCGGCGTCGCGTGACTGCCGATCCATCACACCGGAAAACACTTTGCCATCGCTGACCGTTGCCCGGACATCGTCGCTGAGCCGCACGGCTATTGCCGTTCCAGCCTCGATGATCTCCGGTGGCGGTAGTTTTTTAGCTCCAGCCAGAACAGATTGAAAGGATGTCAGAACCAGCAGCGAAGCAGCCAGTGATTGCAACGCAAAACGGCGGTTATCGCCCATCTGTTTCCTCCTTTCGCACACCCCGCCTGACCATCGCTCTCGTGGGGAAAACCGTTTGTGAGTCCGCGAGGAAGAAGCAGGGTGATCTTCAAGTGGAGGCAGCAATCCCGTTACCACCTTGTCCAGGGCGCTCTCCGCGCCGGGATCGTCGAAGACCGCATGTTGTGGAAAGCATGGATTTGCCGGACGCTCTGGTTGCGCGAGAAGAGACGCGGAACGGCTCCGAACGGGGTTCCGCCAGGCTGGATTTGAACGAGTGGCGTGGCCTCTCTGATCGCCCGAAAAGCCTCAAATGTCGTCGCCCGAAGCAATTAATAAAAGGGTTTTCAAATGGCTAATCGGTTGCTAGACTGCGCCCGCTCTCGCTGGTATCGATGCTCGAAAACCGATGAAGGAATCTGTCTCCAGAGACGGGCGCCACGCGCTCTGATCACCGGCTGCAGCTTCACTTAAGGCCGCTTCCCCACCGCCTGAGATAGCTTCGCCATTTCTCACGCGAGGTTCGTGCATCCCACCGTCCAGCGAACAAGGTCTATGGGCCGCCGGTCATAGCGCAACCCGACCGGCATGAAAGGTGTGACGCTATGAGCGCGCTCAATCGTTTTCTCAAGTCGGCTGGCCTCAAAACCACATCCATAACCAGACGATCCAAGCACGCGCTGAACGATGCTGCGCGCTCCTTCCGTCTTGAGCCCATGGAACCGCGACTCCTGCTGGACGCAACCCCTTTCGTTTTCGCAATAGGGCCGGACCAGCCCAACGTGACTGTCGCGGTGGCCGACGTTTCCGGAGTGGCCACCGTTCAATTCACCAACAACGAGACCGACGGCGTCCTGGCGTCCAGAGCCCTGTCGGACACGAGCGAAATCGTTGTCACGGGATCCGATCAGGACGATGTGCTCACCATCGACGTGGGCGATGATGGCGCGCTGGCCGCCATCCCGATCGCGTTCGACG
>DASUFH010000240.1:0-3365 GCA_036274645.1 Terriglobia bacterium | reverse complement strand
GCCTCCGAATTCGCGCGAGTGACCTCGCATTCTTGGACCCTCACTCGCGCGAATTCGGAGGCTGTCCCCAGATCTGTCCCTGATTCCGCGGGTATTCATCCCACGTGCGGCCGTTCAGGATCCTGCCGGCCGCTTTCTTCCCGAGCCGCGTCATTACTCCATCTTGAGGGGCGTACGTTCCCCACTGCTTGAAGAAGAAGGGAACGCGCGCCTCGGCGCATTGTTGGCGGATGGACTCCACCCAGTCCTGTTGCATCGGCCGTGAACCCGGACCGCTTTCGCCACCGACAATCACCCAATGAATGCCATCGAGATTGAGTTCCCCAAGATCTTCGAGGAGGGGCTCGACGGACAGGAATCGGGTGACGACGGGAGCCTGGCGAAGGTCATCGATCCGCGGGATGCCGTGCCGGCGGTTCTCCACGCTGACGCCCCACCAGATGTGCGGAAGAGCGGCAAACGATCGCAACTCTCCATTCAGGAGGTCCCGGAGCCGGGCCGAGCGCTTCGTCAGAACCTGGTAGGTGTGCCAGTCCGCCCTCTTCATCACGTCCGCGATGGCGAGGACATCACTGGTGGGAACGTCGTCGTGGAAGAGGTCGCTCATGCTGTTCACGAAGATCCGTCGCGGTTTGGCCCAGTGAAGAGGTTGCTCCCGCCGTTCGCTAACCGTTCGAAGCAGGCCGGTCCAGTTTGGCCGGCCGTTTACACGGGTGGTCGTGCCTTCGTATGCGGCGCGAACGCGTTTGCTGGGGTTCCCGGAGAGTCGCCGCGCTTCACGGATCGCGTAGCAGTTGTCGCATCCGGGGCTGATCTTCGAGCATCCGGTCAGCGGGTTCCAGGTGGTTTCCGTCCATTCGATTGTGGAATTCGAGGCCATCTATCTTCCCGAACTATGGAACGACGCCTGCAACCTGAAAGAATGGGAGGTTCCTATGCTTTGGACGATCTTTATGATTCTGTTGGTTCTCTGGTTGCTCGGAATGGTTTCCAGCTACACCCTTGGCGGCTTTATTCATGTCCTGCTTGTTCTCGCGGTGGTCGCGCTGATCTTACAGCTGGTCAGCGGCCGAAGAGCTCTGTGAGGCCGGCGAGAGCCATCCAGCTCAAAAGAGTCAGAAGCAGCAGCATCGGAATGAATTCAGGCGGGTAGCCGTGATCTTCTGCCGCGCGCGCCGCCCTCTTGAGGGCCAGCAGGGCGAATTCGTCCACACTGCGCCGCATCGAGCGATACCGTTCGGACGTTTCCAGCAGTCCCACGACCAGTACAACAATGGCAATCTTGAGTAACACTGCTCGCGAATCGTATGACACGCCTATCGGTCGGTCAATCCCCTCTTCGCGCGAAGATGCGGCGGCTTGCCCTCAGGCCGGTTCCATCCCGAATCGTCGCTTGACGTCGGCGACGCCGGGCGAAGCCATGAACTCCAGCACACGACGCGCGGCGTCCGGCGCCGGAGAATTGCTCGAAATACCGCCGGAAAACACGGTCAGCATCTGGATTGACGGGGGAAGTGGGCCGAGCACTTCGATTCCGTCAAGATTGATCAATTCGCTCATCTGCTGAAATCCGAGCTCGCACTCGCCTTTCGCAACCAGGGCTCCGACTGGAATACCGGGCGGCGCAACGACAATCCGGTTCTGAACCGTTCCGAGAATTCCCCAGCGCTCAAACAGTTGCTGCAGGTACGTCCCGCTCGGCCCCGTCGAGTAGCTGATACTCCGCGCGTTCAGGACCGCAGCTTTGACGGCTTCTTCCGAACCGACGTCATATCGTGCGCCGCCTTTGCGCGTCGCCATTCCGATGCCGGACTTCACCAGGTCCACGCGGCTTCCACCCAGCAGCTTGCCCGACCCGATCAGCTTGTCGATCGCGTTGGCGGCCAGCGCCACGATATCCACGGCCTCGCCCGCTTCGACCCGCTTCGCAATGTCGACGCCGCCGGCCGCCTCCGCCACCACCCGCTGAGACAGTTCCCGCGCCGAGCGCTCCGCCAGTTCGGCAAGCAACTCACGGGTAGCCATCGATGACAGAAGTTTGAGAGACGGTGTGCTCATGGTTCGTTGTCCTCTTCATTAAGGATGGTCAGATACCGGTCGTAAACAAAAAGGCGGTTGCGGCGCTTGCCGGTTAGTTCACGCACGATTCTTTTTTCCACGAGAAGATCGATGGCGGAGGCAACCGCTGGAAACGAGAGGGAGGTGGCAGCCCGCAACGCCGGCATGGACTGTATTGGCCGCGCCTTGAGCGCTTCGTGCACGCGCAGGCCGGACCCGGAGCGCCGGCCCGTCTGCTCGACGATTTCCCGATCCGATCGGAACAATTCCACCAGACGCCTGGCCGTCGAGACCGCTCCGTTGGCTGCTTCGAAAACGCCTCGGAGGAAGAAACTCAGCCATTCTTCCCAGTCGCCCTGACTGCGGACCCGATCCAGCAGTTCGTAGTAGGTGGAACGATTCTGTTTCAGATAAAGGCTCAGATACAGCAACGGCTCATGGAGCATCCCGGCATGACACAGAAGAAGGGTGATCAGCAGCCGGCCCACCCGGCCGTTGCCATCGAGAAATGGGTGGATCGTTTCGAACTGAACGTGCGCGCATCCGGCCCGCACCATCATCGGGAGTCCGTCGTCTTCAGCATGGATAAACTGTTCGAGTGCGGCCATGCAATCCGGTATCGCCGGGTGCGGAGGCGGAACATACAACGCTTTACCCGGACGGGTTCCTCCAACCCAGTTTTGCGACCGGCGAAACTCTCCAGGATCCCTGCCGCTGCCCCGTCCTCGGGACAGCAGCACGCCGTGAATTTCACGGATCAACCGCTTCGAGAGCGGGAAACCTCCCCGGAGGCGCTCCAGGCCAAGGTCCAGCGCCGCGACGTAGTTCGAGACCTCAATCACGTCATCCAGGGGAACACCCGGCGCTTCATCCAATTCGAACAATAAAAGGTCCGACAGCGATGATTGCGTCCCCTCGATCTGGGAGGACAAGACCGCTTCCTTGCGAACGTATGTATATAAAAATAATGACTTGTCAGGGAGGAGTGCCGAGATTCCGTCGAGCCGCCCAACGGCCAGCGTTGCCGCTTCGAGGAGCGGTTGTAAACCGCCCTCCATCACCAGCGGCGGCGCAGGTGGTAAGGGATTGGGGACAAACGCCCGAACCGACTCCCCGCCAACGGTCGTTACTTCATACCGGCCGGTTTCACCTCGGCGCGCCACGTCTGCCCCCTCAGAATTAAGAAAGTCTTAATTGTGCTGGCCGCTATTAAGACTTAAGGGCTGAAGTTTAAATAATGGCCCCGTTTGGCGCAAGTAATGCGGCGTTCCTTGAAACCACTCCACGGCTCCGCGGTGAAGCGCACA
>DASUFH010000239.1:0-2880 GCA_036274645.1 Terriglobia bacterium | reverse complement strand
GGGCATGTATACTGCGCTCGTTGTGCACTTGACGCGAAGAATGCTCATCGGCGCGGCGTTTGCCACGGCGCTCGGCGCGCTGGCCGTGACCTATCTGATCCTGGAGCGGCGCGCCGAACTCGAAGGCGCAGCCGCGGTGGAAGCGCCGCGCTTCGAAGTGGATCCATTATGGCCGCGGCCCCTGCCCAACCACTGGGTGATCGGTTCGGCCGTCGGCGTGGCGGTGGACGCGCAGGACCATGTCTGGATCGTGCACCGTCCCGATTCATTCGATCCCGCCGAGATCTACGCGGCGGCCGACCCGCCCGCCGCCTCCTGCTGCGTGCCCGCGCCGCCGGTGCTCGAATTCGATTCCGACGGGCGGCTCCTGAACTCATGGGGCGGACCCGGAACGGGCTACGAATGGCCCGTTTCCAATCATGGCATCACCATCGACTACAAGGGGAATGTCTGGATTGCCGGGAACGGGCCGGACGACGCGCAAGCGTTGAAGTTCACGAAGTCGGGCAAGTTCCTGCTGCAGATCGGCCATGAAGGGCAGAGCGGTGGGAGCAACGATCCGGCGAATCTCGGAAGGCCGGCCAAGGTGTTCGTGGACGCCGCCACCAACGAGGCGTATATCGCCGATGGCTACGGGAATCGGCGCGTGATCGTTTATGACGCGGATACGGGGCAATACAAACGGCATTGGGGCGCGTATGGCAATCGGCCCGACGATACCGACCTCGGGAACTACGATCCCGACGCGCCGCCCGCGCGGCAGTTCCGCAATCCGGTCCATTGCGTGGATATGTCGCGTGACGGTTTGCTTTACGTGTGCGATCGGACCAACGATCGGATTCAGGTGTTCAGGAAAGACGGAACGTTTGTGAAGGAAGGATTCATCGCGCCGCGAACACTGGGCGGCGGTTCGGTGTGGGATGTCGCGTTTTCGCGCGATGCCGCTCAGAAGTACATCTATCTCGCCGATGGGTCGAACGAGAAGGTCCACGTGATGCTGCGTGAAACGCTGGCCGTGCTGACCAGCTTTGGCGACGGCGGCCGGCAGCCCGGACAGTTTTACGCCGTGCACAGCATCGCGACGGATTCGAAGGGCAACATCTACACGGCGGAGACGTTCGAGGGAAAGCGGCTGCAGAAGTTCGTCTACAAGGGAATCGGAACCGTGACCCAGACGGATCAGGGCGTCGTCTGGCCGCGCCGGTAGAGGGACCACGTCGAGTAAGCTTTCCCCCGTTTTCCATTTTCCATTGCCTGTTATCGATTATCCGATTTTCCTCTTTCCTTGTTCGTTGATCCACTCGACCATCCGACCAGCGAACGATGAAAGAGGAAAATCGGATAATCGATAACAGGCAATGGAAAATGGAAAACCGGGGATGCTTCCCCTTCCGTTTCCCCTGCGGGGAATTCGCCCGTCTTGTGCCACACTGGTCGGACTCGAAATGATGGTTGGTGGGCGCATGAGAAGCTGGTTGTGCATCCAGTTGGGAATTTGGGGGATGGTCGTTGTCTTTGCCGCGCCGGCAGTTCTGGCGCAGAGTCCGAACGAAGCGAACCCGGTGGAGGTCTATGTCATCGGCAACGCGCCTCTTCCTGGCATCAATCGCACTCGCGAGGAAATTCCGAGCCCGATTCAGACAGCCACCGCCGCGGATATCGAGAAAATCGGCGCGCTGGATCTTTCCAATTTCCTCATGCGCGAACTGAATGGCGTGCACGTCAACGAGATCCAGGGCAACCCGTTGCAGGCGGACGTCAGCTTCCGCGGCTACACGGCTTCGCCTCTGTTGGGGACGCCGCAGGGACTTTCCGTGTACATGGATGGCGTGCGGTTGAACCAGCCCTTCGGAGATGTGGTCAGCTGGGACCTGATTCCCCGCATCGCGATTTCCTCCACGACGCTTATGCCCGGCTCCAATCCCCTGTTCGGCCTGAACACGCTGGGAGGCGCGCTTTCGGTTCAGACGAAAGACGGACGCCATGATCCGGGCGGCAGTCTCGGAATCACCCTGGGCAGCCACTGGCGTCAGGCGGCTGAACTCGAATACGGCGGCGTTTCCGGCGATTCGAACACCGGCGCGGTTAGCTGGTATTTCGCGGGGAACCGCTTTGGCGAGCGTGGATGGCGCGAGGATACGCATTCCGACATCCGGCAGGGATTCGGCAAGCTGGGCTGGGAACAGGGAACGAGTCTGGTCGAACTGTCGCTGGCCTACGCAAAAAACAGTCTGATGGGAAATGCGTTGCAGGACGACCGGCTGCTCGCCCGCGACTATTCGGATGTCTATACGAAGCCGGACATCACGAAGAACCGGTCGGCGTTCATCAATCTGACCGGCCGGCGTTCACTGGGTTCGGGCGCTCTGGTCTCGGGCAACATCTACTATCGCAATATCGCCGCCGGCACGCTGAACGCCGACATCAACGAAGGCTCGCTCGACCAGTCGATCTATCAGCCCAACGCCGCCGAGCGCAATGCTCTCGCGGCCGCCGGCTACAGCGGTTTCCCGACGAGCGGCGCGAATGCCTTGAATACGCCGTTTCCATTCTGGCGCTGTATCGGCAATGTGCTGCTCCAGGACGAGCCCGGCGAAAAATGCAATGGGCTGATCAATCGCACCGAATCCCTGCAGCACAACTACGGAACGTCGGCCCAGGTCAGTTTGTTCAACGCGGTCTATGGACGGGTGAACCAGGTCACGATCGGGGGCGGCTTTGATCGCAGCAGCGTGGGGTTCGATCAGTCCACGGAACTCGGTTACCTCAATCCGGACCGCAGCGTCAGCGGAACCGGCGCCTTTGCCGATGGCTTGACCGGCGGCAGCATCGACGGCGAGCCGTTCGATACACGCGTCAGCCTGGGCGGCGTCATCCATA
>DASUFH010000238.1:0-9488 GCA_036274645.1 Terriglobia bacterium | reverse complement strand
TGGTCAAACCGGGCGAATCCGGCCGGAACGGCCGGCGCGAACGGACGGATTTGCGGCAGAAGCGCAGACGACATGATGACGGCGACAGCCAGACCAGCAAACGTGTACCGGCGACCGCGGAGTCCCAGCAGGATCCACCGTTCGAAACTGACGCCCCAGTCCCACCAGCGTCGGGTCGCGTCAATTTTAGACATCACCTGATGGCGCGCCTCGGCCAGCGCGGATTCCGCCGGCATCTCACAGCGAAGCTGCTTCATCCGGGCCTGCGTTTCCTGGAGATCGTCGAAGAAACGCCGGCAGGCGCCGCATTCGCGGAGATGCCGCGCCGTGATCCGCTCCTGGGAGTCCGACAGGTCACCTTCCACGTGCAGGGACAGCCATTCTTTTGAAAACCCGCAGCTCATTCCCGGCCTCCCCTCATGCGATCGATGGCTTCCTTGACTCTCAGCCGTCCACGACTGATCTGGGACCGCACCGTCGTCTCCGTCGATCCGAGAATGGCCGCCACTTCGGACGTCGAAAGGCCTTCGACATCGCGCAGGATGATGGCGCGCCGCTCCTTCTCAGGCAGCGAATCGAGGGCTCTCCACAACATTTGCCGTTCCTGTTCGCCGGTCAGTCCGGCATGGGGATCACCGGAGGAGTCGGCCGCTAAAGATTCCGGCGCGACACCATCGAGAGACGTTTCCCGTTGACGCGATTTTCTCCGGCCGATATCGCGGCAGACGTTGACCGTCATGCGCAACAGCCACGGCTCGACCGGCTTGCCGAGATCCAGGCGATGAAGGTATTTGAACGCGCGGAGGAATACTTCCTGCGCGGCGTCCTGCGCGTCATCCCTGGCGCCAAGCAGACGCAACGCCATCAGCATGACGCGGCGTTCGTACCGCGCGATGATTCGCTCGAACGCCGCCCGCTCACCTCCGAGAACAAGCCGCACGAGTCGCGCAATCTCTTCGGCGTCGGGGGATAAGCCGCCGCCGGGAATTTCGGATACCGAGAGCGCGCTGTGGGCCAGCAGCGCCTTGTCCTCGTCGAATGCCATCAACCCTGCCTTTCAAGAAGTAATACCGGAGTCCGATGAAAATCGTTGAAGAGATTTTTGCAGACATCGCTTCAAAGGGGTTCGAAAGAAGGATGACCTCCCGCACAGCTGTTCCCTTTCCCTTGTGTGGGCGGTCTATGACCACCCACAGCAGAAGGGGACGGAAAGGCATTGCGTTTGTGTCGCGAGCGGAGAATGCCGAAACATGGTGGGCGAGAGGAAGACTCAGGGGGTTGCGCTGCGGGCCGGCTCTGCCGGCCGCATGACAATCTCCGGAGTACCTCTTCCCGCTTCCAGTCCTTCGTAGCGGAGCCACTCGTGATTCGGGCCGGCGCTGTACCAGAAGTGGGATCGTGGAAACGCGAAACGGAAGAGATTCAGCGCGCCCAGATGGGGAACCAGTTCCAGCTTGTAGCAGTCTCGCTGTCCGGCGGCCGTATCGCACGATTCTTTGGCGCGAACCTCGAGCGTGATCTCGTACAGCCGGGGTTCATTCGTCAGCAGATGCGCCGCCACGACCTTTCCTTCCGTCAGGGGGACGGCTCGTAGAGCCGCGGCAATCCCTTCAACGGACAACGTGTCGTCCGGGACGTCGAAGATCTGCGTGGTGGTCTTCCGCTTCTCCAGTTCCTGCCGCTCGAACCGCGCTTCATGTTTCGTCCAGTCGAACTCTGCGGTTTCACGAACGACGGGCTTGCCGTTCGTGTCGCTGAAGGTTTTGTCGAACCGGAGCGGCCGGAATGACCCGTTGGTTGCCCACCAGGAGTCGGTTCTCCAGCGGACTTCCTCGGTAAACGGACCGTATTTTCCCTGCCCGGTCTCTGTGAAATGCACGGCCGCCTGCCCGCCCGAAGTTGTGCGCAGCATCGTCCAGTGATTCTTCCAGCGAACCTCTCCGTCTCTTGTGGCGACGGCGCCGCCGGACTCACCGCTGGAGAATGGAGGGGGCTTCAACTGCGCGTAGGACATCCCCGCCGCCACGGTAAGGAGCGCCGGAATGAGCCAGCCGAAGGTTGGGTGTCTCATCGCTTCGTTCTGCCGCCAGAATTGTTGGCAATCGCATGTCCATCAGCGGGAGAAACGGACGATTTATCGGCGGTCGGGCCGCAGTCCTTCGGTCAGTTCGATGACTGTACCCCACGGATCGATCAACGTGGCCACTGTGATGCCGCCGTGTTCCGCCGACACCTGCGGCGGCTCGCTCAGCTTCAGTCCCTTCTCTTCGAGGGTCTTCGCATACGCGGCGAGATCGCGCACTTCAAAGCCGATGTGATCGACGACCCGCCCCCGGGTTCCCACAATGGGCTCATCGGGCAGCCAGCTGAAGAAATTCAGCATGTATCCGACGCCTGGAAGATCCGCGCCAATGAAGTAGTCCGTCTGACCCGGACGGAGTGTGGCGTTCAGGGCTTTCATGTACCACTGCTGCATCTCCACGAACGTTTTGTTCACAAAGTGAACATGATGATGCGCAATGGGCGGCGCATTGGGATCATCGCTGGCGCGCGCCGGACACCTGAACGGCGTCGAACGTCGTAAGATCATGTAGTACGGATTCTATCCTTCTGCCGGGAGTTCACCCATGGCGATACGCCCAGTCAAACGATTAATCAAGTCGAAACCGACGATGGAGGGCGCCGGCGTCCACCTGCGCCGGGCCTTCGGGTTCGGCGCCACGACCGAGTTTGATCCCTTTCTCCTCCTTGACGACTTTCGCAACGACCACCCGGCGGATTATGTCGCCGGCTTCCCCTGGCATCCCCATCGGGGCATCGAAACCATTACCTATGTTCTGGCGGGCAGCGTTGAACACGGCGACAGTCTCGGACACAAGGGGGTCATCGGCGCCGGCGATGTGCAGTGGATGACAGCGGGCAGCGGCATCATTCATCAGGAAATGCCCAGGGGCGACAGCCAGGGACGGATGCACGGATTCCAGCTGTGGGCGAACCTGCCCGCCCGGCTGAAGATGACGCCGCCGCGCTATCAGGAATTCAAAGCGGCCGACATCCCCGTGGTCCGGGAGGACGATGGAACCGAAGCGCGCGTCATCTGCGGAAGCTACGCCGGCACAACGGGGCCGGTGGATGATGTCGCGGCGAATCCCGTGTATCTCGATATCACGGTTCCCGCCGGCGTGCGAAAGACGCTGGCCGTTCCGACGACGAGCAACGCGTTCGCGTATGTCTTTGCCGGGGATGGCCAATTCTGCAACGCGTCGGCGCCGCTGAACGTGCCCACCGAAGGCGAGGGCTGGACGGACGCCAAGCCGCCGTCCAGTGTCAACAACCGCACACTGGTGTTGTTCGACAGCGGGGACGAAGTGTCTCTGGAGGCCGGTCCCGAGGGCGTGCGATTCCTGATGGTCTCCGGCAAGCCGCTGAAAGAACCGGTTGCCTGGTATGGCCCTATCGTGATGAACACGCAGGATGAACTGCGGCAGGCCTTCGATGAACTGGATCGCGGAACGTTCCTGAAACAGTGAGCGTCGCGCTACGTGGTTTCCGTGAGTTCGGTGAGTGAACTGACGATGCGATGCGGGCGGACCGCGCTCAAACCGAGGCCCCGGCCGCGCCGGTCAATCCATACACCGGTAATGCCGCAGCGCTGCGATCCGGCGACGTCGAACTCCAGGTGATCGCCGACCATTGCGGCCACGGATGGATCCGCGCCGAGAGTCTCCAGCGCGTGGCGGTAAACAATCGCGTCCGGCTTCCCCGCTCCGAATTCGCCTTCGATCACCATCACGTCAAAGTAGCCGGCGAGACCGAAGCGTTCGATCTTGTCACGCTGTTGCGACGCGTCGCCGTTGGTGACCAGACCGAGCGATACGCCGCGCGCGCGAAAGTGGTCGAGCGTGGACAGGGATTCCGGGAACAGATCGAGGGTTTCCCGGCGCCGGGACGCATACTCGCCCGCGAGCCTCGCGGCAAAGCCGTCGTCGTCCGGCGCGCCAACCGACGCCAGCGCATACTCCGCGATGCGCCGCCACGCCTGTGGCATATTGACCCGCTCGCGCCGATGCCTTTCCGGATCGTTCCAGAACCAGCGCCGGGTGTCGGCCAACGCCCTGACCAGACGGTCCGCATCGACGCCCGCCGAAGGACAGTGGACCGCGCACGCCTCCTCCCAGCAACGCTCCACGCCGCCGGAATAATCAATGAGGGTGTCGTCGAGATCGAACAGCAGGACTTTCATCAGTTGAAAACTTAAAGCAAGGCGTGAGAAGCAGTCAATCGCGCCTCAACCGCTGAAGTGACGGTCTTGCGCGAATCCGTGAATGGCCGCCCCACTTATTCGTTAATCATTGGCTGTTCACTATTAACTGCTTCACTTAACCATTTGTCATTCCCTATCCGGCCGGCAGCCGTCAATCAACAAGCCGATCAATGCACAAATGTCTAAGTGAAACAGTTAACAGTGAACAGCCAATGATTAACGAATAAGTGGGGAAAAAGGGCAGCTGGCCAGCGAACAATGCAAGAAGCGCATCTCACAATCGACAACAGGCAATGGATAACGGACATCGGAGAAAGAGAAAGTATGGTGACGGCAGCGCCCTAGCCCGACGCCGCGGAGCGAACCCTTCTGCCAACGCTCAGGGTTGCTGTCACCAGCGTGCCAAGCCCAGGACGTGAACTGACCTGCAGGGTCCCGCCGGCCTGTCGCATGCGTTCGGTCATTCCGGAAAGGCCCAGGCCGGATCCGCCAAAGGAGGCCACGATGAAACCGCAACCATTGTCTTTGACGGTGAGGCAGATACCCGAATCCGCATTGTGCGCCGAGATCTCGACCCTCGTGGCGCCGCTATGAGTGATGGCGTTGCGAAGAGCCTCCTGCGCCACTCGAAAGAGCGGGACCGAGGCCGATTCCGGCAACGCGGTCGAATCCACGCTGCCGTTGAAAACGACCGCACATTCGTCCGTGGCCGATTGCTCGCAAAGGACACGAAGCGCAACGGGCAGGTCCACTGTCTCGAGAGTAGCCGGATGGAGTTGATGGGAAATGCGGCTGATGTCTTCGCACATCTCCGCCGCCTGCTGCCGCAGGCCATCGAACACACGAGACAACTCCGGATCGTCAGCCCGGCGACGCGCAAGCTGACTCAAGCGCATGGACAGGGCCGCGGCGCGCTGCGCCAGATCGTCGTGAAGCTCCTGTCCGATCCGGTACCGCTCCAACTCCTGCGCATTGAGCAGTTGAGCGCTGAGTTCCCGTGTCCGTTCCTCTGCGTCCTTCCGATCGGTGAAGTCCACACAACTGCCGATGTACCCCAGGTAGCTTCCGCCCGTCGCGTATCGCGGAACCCCCTTGTCCATGACCCATCGGTAAACGCCATCGCTGCGCCGGAGCCTGTACTCCAGGCTGAACTCCTTCTGGAGGCGCACCGCTTCCAGATAGCGCTCGACGCAGTGGTCCCGATCCTCCGGATGCACCCCTTCAAGCCAGCCTTCTCCCAGCTGCTTCTCCAGCGGGCGACCGGTGAAATCCAGCCACGGCCTGTTGAAAAACGTGCACAGACCATACCGGTCCGACATCCAGACCATGACCGGCGCCGTATTAACGAGGGATCGGAATCGGCCCTCACTCTCGCGCAGCGCGAGATCCGTCCTGCGCTGCTGGTAAACCATGACGGCAAGCAGCATCACCGGCAGCGACACCGCGGCCAGAAACAGCTGAATGGACAGCATGCTCGCTGCAGAATCCATGTACGCAAAGGGACCCGCTCCTGCGCCCACGCCGAAAATCGCGGAAACACTCAGCAGGCACAGCGCCGCTGAAGCTCCAGGTGGGCCAAACTCCACCGCCGCCCAGACCAGAAACGGCAGGGGCAGGTACAGCATGAACGGCGAGTGCCCCTCCGGACCGGCGGGAAGCTGAAACGCCAGGTAGTCGGTCGTCACCAGCCCCAGGAGCATCAGAGACGCGCGGAAATACACGCGTCGCGGCAGACGCAGCCACTCGCGGTAGTGCTGGCAAGCCAGGATCAGCAGAGGCGCGCAGACGAGGGCCGCAAGCGCGTCTCCCAGGAACCAGCGCTTCCATACCTCCCAGAAATCATCCCCCAGGCGCGCCCGCGAGGCGGCTCCGCCAAACGCCGACAATGCGGGAACAAGCAGTACCGCGATCAAACGGTAGGTCGTGAACCGGCGGAATTTCTCGAACCAGATTGGTTGAGCGGATATGCGTCTTAACAGGCCGGCCGTGAGCAGGCCTTTCAGCGAATTGTTGACGAAGCACGCCAGCAGGAACCACATGGGCGCGTCTCCTGAAGACATCAGAAGACGAATGGGAAGCGGCGCCAGAACATACAGCCACCATGTTCTCAACGGACTGAGGAGTAACACGCAGAGCAGAACGGAATCCGGAAACCAGAACGGCGACGGCAGATCATGAACAAAGGACATCCCAAAGTGGTACGAAAGAACAAACGCCAGGACAAAAAGGATGAACCTGCCGGGCGCGGGCCAGATAGAAGAATCTTCGTAATCGGAACGTCGGTCCATGATCGCCGCTGGAAAAACTGTCGGAAACCTCACGTGTTGTGCCCTGTAAAGGAGCTCTTCCAGCTTCCGAACACCAAGCGGACGACTGGCGGAGCGCCTGTTGTTGAAGATTTCAGACGAACCGTCCTGGCTTCAAGCAATGGCGTCCGCCCCCCGGGATGAAGAAAGTCTTCTTCACGATCCGGCGCCACAGACTTCGACGGGAACGCTGAGAATAATCACCTTTGAGCCTGGGAACCAGCGAAAAATCCTCCCCGACCGGCGCCCAAAACTCCGGTTGACACAATGCGCCGCGGGTCTCTATAGTCATGCGTTTGGTTGGTCGTGGAAGTTGTTGACTTCCCGAGCCGTTACGGGAGCAAACGTGCTGGAAAGCTGGACGCCGGTCCTCATCTTCTTCGTTTTCGTCGCGGGATTTGCCGCGGTCTCCGTCATTGGGTCATTCGTCCTGGGCATGCGCAAGCCGACCGCGGCGAAAAAGACCCCCTACGAATGCGGTATGACGCCGGTCGGTTCAGCGCGCGAACGGTTCTCCGTAAAGTTCTATCTGATCGCCATGTTGTTCCTGCTTTTTGACATTGAAGCGGTCTTCCTCTTCCCGTGGGCGGTGGTCTACCGGGAACTCAACGGACTGGCGCCGCTTTTCGGATTTATCGAAATGCTGCTCTTTATTGTCGCGATCCTGGCGGGTTATCTCTACGTCTGGAAAAAAGGCGCGCTCGAGTGGGAGCGGTAGCGCATTGTTTTCTCCCGCTACCGAAGAACGATTCCAGCAGCTGATCCGCCTCTATCCGCAGAAGCGATCGGCCCTCATCCCGATGCTGCTGCTTGCGCAGCAGGAGGCGGGCTACATCACACCGGAAGCGATGGAGCATATCGGATCGCTGCTGGGACTGACGGCCTCGGACGTCGAGTCCACCCTGACCTTCTATACCCTGCTCCGCCGTAAGCCGGTCGGCAAATATCACATTCTGATCTGCACCAACCTGGCGTGCATGCTTCGCGGATCGGACGACATCGAAGCCACGGTCAAACGGCTGTTGGGCGTCGAACTGGGCGAAGTCACAAAGGACGGCCTGTTTTCCGCAATCGAATTTGAATGCCTGGGCTCCTGCACCACGGCGCCGGCGATTCAGGTCAACGGCGAGTTTCACGAGAACCTCACTCCCGGCAGGGTCGAGGAGTTGATCGGAGAATTACGGCAGCGCGGCTGACGGCGGGCTGCGCGCGAACGACGAATCGATGATCGAGTATGTGACCAGCGCGAACTTCCTGTTCCTCATCGTCAAGATGGTCGTCATTTTCGGCGGCGTGATGACATCGCTCGCCTATACGACGCTGCTGGAACGACGGATGATGGCGTTCGTCCAGATGCGGCCCGGCCCCAACCGGGTGGGCCCGTTCGGCCTGCTCCAGCCGCTGGCCGACGGCCTGAAGTTTCTGTTCAAGGAGCAGACCTCGCCGGGCAACGCAAACCTGATCCTCTACTACCTCGCGCCGGTCGTCTCCCTGATTCCGGCGCTGCTTTCCTTTGCCGTCATTCCGTTCGGACCGTCGCTGACCATCGCCCCGGACATCGGGGTCAGCCTGCTCTTCATCTTTGCCATCGCCTCGCTCGGCGTCTACGGCATCATGCTGGGCGGCTGGGCATCGAACTCGAAATATCCACTCATGGGCGCGGTGCGTTCGTCAGCGCAGATGCTCAGCTACGAACTGAGTCTGACGCTGTCGGTCGTCGGGGTCCTGATGATCTGGAACACGCTGAGCCTGACTTCGCTCGTGACGAGCCAGTCGGGAACCTGGTTCGGCTTCATCCCGCGCTGGACGATCCTGCTGCAGCCGTTCGGGTTCATCGTTTACGTGGTCAGCGCGGTGGCGGAAACCAACCGCCTTCCGTTCGACCTGGCCGAATCCGAACAGGAACTGGTGGCCGGATGGCACACCGAATACAGCGGCATGAAGTTCGCCATGTTCTTCCTCGCCGAATACGCCAACATGGTCACTGTGTCGGCGCTGGCCACGATCATGTTTCTCGGCGGCTGGAACGGCCCGAGCTTTGGCCCGGACTGGCTGAAGATGGCCCTTCCGACGTTCTGGTTCCTCGCCAAAGTGTTCGTTTTCATCTTTTTCTACATCCTGATTCGCGCGACGATTCCACGCTTCCGCTATGACCAGCTGATGGCCTTTGGCTGGAAGATCCTGTTGCCGGTCGCTGTTCTCAACATCCTCGTCACGAGTCTGGTGGTCGCGCTGTTATGATCCAGGCGCTTTTCATCCTCTTTGCCGGACTGGCCCTGGGCGCCGCCATCAACGTGCTGGCGCAGCGGCATGTGCTCTACAGCGCGCTGTCGCTGATCGTGATGCTGGCGTCGATGTCGGCCCTCTTCATCCTGCTGCAGGCCGAATTCCTGGCGGTCATCAACGTCATCGTATATGCAGGCGCGATTGTGGTGCTTTTCGTCTTTGTCATCATGCTGCTCAATCTTCCCGCCGACGAAGACGGAGAGGACCGGATGCGCTGGCTGAAGTTCGTCGGCATTCCGATGGGACTCGTCCTGCTGGGTGAAATCGGCGCCACCCTCTGGAATGTGGTGGGCGCCACGCCGAGCGAACCGCAGATCGAAGGCACCGCCGAGGCGATCGGCCGCAGCCTGTTCACGACCTATCTGCTGCCGTTCGAACTGACATCGCTGTTGATCCTGATCGCGCTGATGGGCGCGGTCGTTTTCGCAAAGAAGGACCTGTGATTCCTCTCAACTGGTATCTCGGGCTGGCGGCGGCGCTGTTTTGCATTGGCGTCCTGGGCTTCTTCATCAAGCGCAACATCATTGCCCTGCTGTTGAGCGTGGAGATCATGCTGAACGCGGTGAACCTGACGTTCGTGGCGTTCTCGAGCCAGCGCGGCGAAATCGGCGGTCAGGTATTTGTTTTCTTTG
>DASUFH010000237.1:0-17680 GCA_036274645.1 Terriglobia bacterium | reverse complement strand
GGAGCGCCGTAAGCATCTGTACCTTTACGCTGGCCAGCATCCGGTTTTCCTCTTCAGCCAGAACGTCCTCAATTACGAAGGGCTTGGCCAGGCCAGGCAGCTATCCCAGGAAGCGAACTTCGCGTATCTCCTCGGGGAGTTGCGTCGACGCTGCAGCAATGCCGTTTATGACGATCGTCTGCTCAACCGTCAGACGCTGGCTCATCTGATCGGCCCCGGAAGCAATCCGGACGCCGACCTCGATGTCGCGATCCTGATCCTCTCCCGCGCTCTGGGCTCGTTACGTTGAATACTCCGTCCAGTGCTAAGAAGTGTGAGAGCGCTCCATTTGCGCCGCAACGCCCGCTTCAGTATGCTCTGCCGCGATCATGAGGGTGTTGATTCTTTCCGCTTCCGCTGGAGCCGGCCACATCCGCGCGGCCCAGGCGATTGAAAAGGCGTTCACGCAATCGGGCGCGGCGCAGGAAGTGCTGCACGTCGACGCTCTCGACTACACCAACAAGCTGTTCCGGTCGCTCTACTCCAAGGCGTACATCGACATGGTGAACCGCATGCCGGAAACGCTGGGCTGGCTCTACGACTACCTGGACAAGCCCTGGAAGAACGAGCGCCGCCGCCTTGCCCTGGACAAGCTCAATACCCGTCCGCTGGTTCAGTTATTGATGGATTTCAATCCCGATGTGGCCGTCTGCACGCACTTCCTGCCGGCTGAAATCATTTCGTGGCTCAAAGCGAAGCGGCGTATTCGCTGCCCGCAGGCCATCGTTGTCACGGACTTCGATGTCCATGCCATGTGGCTCTGTCGCCATTACGAGCAGTATTTCGTGCCGATCGATGAGACGCGAGCGCACATGGAGAAACTCGGCATCGCGGCGGACAGGATCACGGTCAGTGGAATTCCGATCGACCCCGTATTTGCCGTGTCCAGGGACAAGCGTGAAATGCAGCTGAAGCACGGACTGGCGCCCGGCCGGACCACCATGCTTGTTTCCGCCGGCGGCTTCGGAGTCGGGCGTGTGGAGGATCTGTGCTCCTGTCTTTCCGAGATGCGCCATGAGGCGCAGGTGGTGGCGCTCTGCGGCCGCAACGATGCGCTGAAGAAACAGATCGACAAGTTCATCGCGCGGCAGGGCGGCGGAAACGTCACATTCAGGACGTTGGGCTACACGACCGAGATGGACGAATTGATGTCGGCGGCGGACATCCTGCTGGGCAAGCCCGGCGGACTGACCACGTCGGAGGCGTTGTCGAAGGGACTGGCGATGGTAATCGTCAATCCGATTCCGGGGCAGGAGGAGCGCAATTCCGATCACCTCCTGGAGGAGGGCGTGGCCATCCGGTGCAACAATCTTCCGGCGTTGGCGTACAAGGTGGACCGCCTGCTCGATGACCCCGCGCGTTGTGAGCGGATGCGGGCGGAAGCGCGCCGCCTGGCGCGGCCTCACGCCGCCGCCGCGGTTGTCCGGAAGCTGATCGAACTTCATGGAGGCGCGGCATGAAACGGCGCGCGGCGCTCATCGCCAATCCGAAAGCGGGACAGGCCGGCTCCCGGGAACGTACGGAAACGATCGACCGGTTCCTTCGCTTGATGAAAGAGCGAGGCTTCGATGTGGAACTGTGCCTGACTCAGGGGCCGCGCGACGCCACGCGTCTGGCCGCCCAGGCGGCGCGGGAAGGGTTTCGCGATGTCATCGTGTCGGGCGGGGACGGCACCATCAACGAGGCGTTGCAGGGACTGGTTGGAACCGGGGCGCGCCTTCTGGCATGGCCGCGTGGAACAGCAAATGTGCTGGGACGCGAACTGCGCATGCCGCGCCGCCTGGAGACCCTGGCGGACGTCTTCGCCGCCGGCAAAGTGCAGCGCGCGTTCGCAGCGTGCGCCACCAGCGAGACCACCGGCGAGCGGCGTTACTTCCTGCTCATGGCCGGCATTGGACTGGACGCCGCCATCGTCGACCGGGTTCGACCGGCATTGAAGAAGCGGTTGGGAAAGGCGGCCTTCTGGTACTCCGGATGGGAGAGCCTGACTCGCTGGAAACCCACTCCCTTTGCCCTCGAAATCGACGGCAAAACGCGCTCCGGCACGTTTGCCGCGCTGGGGCGAACGCCGCGCTATGGCGGCAATCTGGCGATTACTCCACGAGCGCGCCTGGATCGTCCGGACTTCGAGGTCTGTCTGATTGACGCGGCCGAACGGCGCCGCTACCTCAAGCTGCTGCCGTTCGCCCTGTTCGGCGGAATGCCCGCAACGTTGAAAGGCGTGTCCTTTTACGATGCGCCCGTCGCGCGAGCTACAGGCGAAGGCGTCCTCGTGCAGGCGGACGGCGAACTGATCGGCTCTCTTCCCATGTCGTTCGCCGTCACCTCAGAAGTCATCGAAGTGGTTACGCGATAGTTATGACACGCGCGTCAGGGAACGCTATCGATGGGGTTGATGCCCTGAAGGCCTTCGCGATGAGCGCGGAATCGAAGTAGACGGGAACCACCGGCGGGAATTCACCGGGACTAACGGTCCCGGTCTTTACGGATGATGTGCTCGACCGGCCGCTTGACGCGTTTGCGCCAGCGCCGACATAATGTCGGACATGAAGACATTTACCGTTCGGGACCTGGATCGCGAGCCCGCAGCCGTGCTGGACGCGGCGGATCGTGACGGCGCTGTCCGCGTCAAACGTCGGGACGGGCGGACATATTCCATCCGGCCGGTAGGGTCCGGTTCAGACAGGATCACCGCGCTGCCCGATTTCGCCGCGCGCCGCAAGGCGATCTTCCCGAAGCGGATCCCGGCCGCTCAGGTCCGGCGGGTGGACAAGCTCATCGCCGGCGAATGACTCCTTACGCGGATACGAACTTTTTCACACGCGTATACCTCGAGCTTTCGGAGAGCGGCGAAGCGGAACGCCTCCTGCAGAAGGCCAGGCGCGACGAAGCTGCGCCGCTGCCGTTGACGTGGCTGCATCGGATAGAGATCCTCAACGCGTTTCAGCTGCATGTGTTTCAGGCTCGCCACAAGGGGCAGGTGTTTGTTTCGCCCCAGCAGGCGGCCCTGGCTTACGCCCACTTCCGCGCCGACGCCGAGAAACGGGAATTCTTACGAATCCTTACGCCATCAAACGCGGATCTTGAGGAACGATTCGAAGAGCTCGCGTTTCGTCACACAGCGCGTCATGGCTTCCGGACATACGATCTGCTGCACGTGGCCTCCGCTCTCGCGCTTCAATGCGACACGTTCTGGAGTTTCGACGCCAAAGCGTCAAAGCTGGCCAGGCTGGAGGGTCTGGCAATCCGCTGACCGGCACCGCCGATCCTGCGGTTGCTTCGCTGTTCCGTGTCGCGGTTCTGTGTCGCGACTCCGCGTTGGACGTCTGCTATCCTCCACGGGTGAACATCGAAGCGGTTTTGCGCGAGACTTTTGGTTTTGAGTCGTTCCGGCCGGCGCAGCGTGAAGTCATCGACCTGATCATGGCCGGAAAGAATGCGCTGGCCGTGATGCCGACGGGAAGCGGCAAGTCTCTCTGCTATCAGTTGCCGGCGCTTGCCCGCGGGGGGCTGACGCTGGTCGTTTCGCCGCTGATTGCGCTCATGAAGGATCAGATCGACCATCTGGAGCGCCTGGGCGCTCCAGCCTCGGTCGTCAACAGCACGGTTCCGCGTGATGTTCAGCGTAACCGGATCGAACGCGCGGTTCGCGGCGAGATCAAGCTGCTGTATGTCGCGCCGGAGCGGTTTCAGAATGAGTCGTTTCGCGCGGCCATCCGGTCCGCCCATGTCAGCATGTTTGCGGTGGACGAGGCGCATTGCGTGTCGCTCTGGGGACACGATTTCCGTCCGGACTATCTGCGCCTGAAGGACGTCATCGCCGAACTCGGGCGTCCGCAGACGGTGGCGCTGACCGCCACGGCCACACCGGCCGTTCGCGAGGACATTCTCAAACAGCTCGACATTCCCGATGCCCGGCAGGTGGTCAGTGGCTTTGATCGCCCGAATCTCTTCCTCGAGGTCCGAGAGCCGTCGACGGTCGCCGAAAAGGTCCGCGCGATCATCGAACTGTGCGAATGGGCGCCGACCGGGATCGTCTATGCCGGCACGCGCCGGAACGTCGAAGACATCCACCGCGCGCTGACGCGGCGTGGCATCAACGCGCTGGCCTATCATGCCGGACTTTCCATGGAAGAGCGGCGGAGCGTCCAGAACCGGTTCATGAACAGCGAGACGGGCGTCATCGTCGCGACCAACGCGTTTGGAATGGGGATCGACCGGGCCGATGTCCGTTTCGTCGTCCATGCGGATATTCCGGATTCGCTCGAAGCCTATTACCAGGAAATCGGACGCGCCGGCCGCGATGGCCAGCCCGCGCGCTGCCTGCTGTTGTTCAACTACGCGGACAAGTGGATTCCGGAGAACTTCATTGATTCCAGTCATCCGGCGCCCGCATACCTGAAGGAGGTATATGGCCGGCTGCTCGCCCCCGGCGGCACTCTCGTCGTGGCGGACCAGTGGCGAAAGGCTTCCGGCCGCTCGGACCCGCGGTTCCATTCCGCGGTGTCTCTGCTGGATCGCGCCGGTTTCGTGCAGCGGGTGAATACGCCGGAGGGGCGTGGCGTGCGCATTCTGCGGCCTTCCGACCGCCATCTGACCGGTTTCAATTTCGATGAACTGGAGCGCCGCCGCGAATTCGAAATGCGCAAACTGCGCGTCATGCTGCAGTATGCCAGCCGGTTCCGGCGGCACTGCTACCGGTCGTTCATCCTCCGGTATTTCGGGGAATGGACCCGGACGAAGGACTGCGACGCCTGCAGCCGCTGCGCGCCCGAGACGCACCCTCTGCGTTCCGTTCGGAAAGACCCGGAGGTTGCCGTTGCCGCCGCCGCGCCGGCGAGTCCCCGCAATGTGGCCGCGGACGACGGCCGTTCCGTCACGGTGGCTCTCAAAATCCTGTCGTGCATTCTCAGGGTTCGCGAACAGCTGGGAAGGGAAAAGGTCGCCAGGATTCTTGCCGGCTCGAACGATTCGTCCATTCAGGAATTCCGGACGCTGTCGACCTACGGACTGTTGTCGGACTACTCCATTACGAACATCGTGGCCATGATCGATCACCTGAGTGTGGAGGGTTTCATCGAACGCGGCGAGGGATACCGGCCGACGATCCACGTCAGTCCGAAGGGGCGCGCGTTCCTCAAAGAGCGTCCGGCCATCTCAATTCCGGGCGTCTAAGGGTACACTTAGTAGTTTGGTTTGTAGACCATGACGGCGACAGTGCGGCGCATTCTCATTTATCCCATCAAGTCCCTGGATCCGGTACCGGTGTCGGGCGCGGCGGTTCTGGGTTCGGGAGCCCTCGCGCGCGATCGGGAGTTTGCGCTGACCGACGACGAGGGCCGTGTGATCAACGGAAAACGGGAGGCTCGTATTCATTGCGTTCGGTCCGAGTTCGACCTGGAGAACAACCGTGTATCGCTCCGTTCCAGTCCGGAAGGGGCCCCGGAATCGTTCCATCTCGTCGAGGATCGTTCCCGAATCGAAGGCTGGTTCAGCGCGTTTCTCGGTTTTCGCGCACATCTCGAACGCAACACCGACACGGGATTTCCCGATGACCTGGAATCCCCGGGCCCGACCGTGTGCAGTGGGCTGACATTCAACGCTGTCGGCGCGTGGTTTGGACTCCAGCGGGAGGAAACCAGCCGAAGGTTTCGCGTCAACATCGAACTGGAAACGGACGCGCCGTTCTGGGAGGACCGTCTTTTTTCGGGAACCGGCGCCCCGCTCCCGTTTGCCATCGGTGGCGTCCGGCTGTCCGGCGTCAACCCGTGCCAGCGCTGCGCCGTGCCGTCGCGCGACTCCCGCACGGGTATCGCGCGTCAGGACTTCCAGCGCGAATTCATGGAGCGCCGCAAGGCAACACTGCCCGAGTGGGCTGCTGCTTCGCGCTTCGATCACTATTACCGCCTGAGCGTCAACACCCGGATTCCCGCCACGGAGGCGGGCAAAATGATTTCGGTGGGCGACCCGGTCACGCTCGGCTAACGTTCGTTCAAAACCGACCAATGAGTACTTATCAGGATATTCGTAACATCGCCATCATCGCCCACGTCGATCACGGCAAGACCACGCTGGTTGACGCTATGCTGAAACAGAGTGGAATCTTCCGGGCCAACGAGGAAACAGTCGATCGCATGCTCGACTCCAATGCGCTGGAGCGCGAGCGGGGCATCACGATCCTGGCCAAGACGACGGGCATCCAATATCGCGGCGTGAAGATCAACATCGTCGACACACCCGGCCATAGCGATTTCGGCGGGGAAGTGGAACGCGCGCTCAAACTCGTCGACGGCGCGCTGCTGCTCGTGGACGCGAGCGAAGGACCGCTGCCGCAGACCCGCTACGTGTTGACCAAGGCGTTCGAGGCCAAACTGCCGATTATCGCCGTCATCAACAAGATCGATCGGTCCGACGCGCGCGCTCCCGAAGTGCTCAACGAGCTTTACGACCTCTTTATCGACCTGGACGCGTCGGAGGATCAGCTCGACTTTCCCGTGATCTACGCCAATGCGCGCGCTGGAATCGCGAAGACAACCCTCGACGGGGAATCTGCAAACCTCGAGCCCCTGTTCGAAAGCATCGTGCAGCGCATTCCTCCTCCTTCGGGCGATCCGGAGAGCCCCCTGCAGCTGCTTGTGGCCAACCTGGACTACAGCGAATACCTGGGCCGGCTCGCGATCGGCCGGGTGTTCAACGGCACAATCCGGCTGGGCGACGACGTGGGGATTGCGAAACTCGACGGCTCCCTGCAGAAGACCCGCATCACGAAGCTGTATTCGTTCGAAGGGCTCAAGCGCGTGGATGAGACCGTCGGGCCGCCGGGCGCCATTCTTGCGATCGCGGGCGTTGAGGGGATCAGCATCGGCGAGACCATCACCAGCGCGGAAGCGCCGGCGCCGTTGAGCGGCATTCACATCGATGAACCCACCATCGCCATGACGTTCACGATCAATACGTCGCCGTTTGCCGGCCGCGAAGGGTCATATGTGACGTCGCGCCACTTACGCGATCGTCTGCAGAAGGAACTGCTCACCAATGTGTCCATCCGCGTCGAGCAGGCTGGAGGACCGGACGCGCACCGCGTGATGGGACGGGGCGAACTGCAATTGTCGATTCTGATCGAGAGCATGCGGCGTGAAGGTTATGAACTGATGGTCGGCAAACCGGAAATTCTCACGCGCACGGTGAACGGAGAACTCCGCGAGCCCCTTGAAATCCTGATCGTGGATTGTCCGGAAACGTTCCTTGGCGTGGTGATCGAGAAGCTCGGGCCCCGCAAGGGAAAGCTGGTCAAGATGGTGAACCATGGATCCGGCCGCGTCCGGCTGGAGTTCAACGCGCCGACCCGCGGCCTGATCGGCCTGCGCAGTGAACTGCTGACCGACACCCGTGGTTCAGCCATCATGAACTCGCTGTTCAACGGCTACATCGAATGGCAGGGCGATATTCAGACGCGCCCCACCGGAGCGCTGGTGGCAGACCGCCCCGGGCAGGCCACGGCTTACGCGATCTGGAACCTGCAGGAGCGCGGCGAGATTTTTGTTTCGCCCGGCGCCGAAGTCTACGAAGGAATGATCGTCGGCGAAAATGCGCGCGCCGTCGATCTGAACGTCAACATCGTCAAGGAAAAGAAGCTGACCAACATGCGCGCCTCCACGGCGGACGAGGCCATTCGCCTGGTCTCGCCGCGGATTCTGAATCTCGAGCAATCGATCGAATTTATTCGGGATGATGAGTTCGTGGAGGTCACACCCAAGTCCATCCGGCTGCGCAAAAAGGTTCTGGCCGCCAACAAGCGGTGAGCGACGCTATTCAGCGACGCTATTTATTGAGATTGATGAACGGCACACCTCCCGAGCCGGTCACCTGAGGGAGCGCGCCGTTCCATTTCTCGAGCGCGCGCAACTCCAGGATCTGGGGGTTGGATCGGAGCGCGTTGGATTCGATCGTGATCGCTTCCGCCTTGCCTTTCGCTTCGGCCACTTTCTGTTCGGCCTCGAATTTGATCTGCTCGAGTTTATTTCTTGCGGCGAGCGCCTGCTGCTCGGCCGTCACCTTGTTTTCAATGGCTTCGTTGAACACCTTCGAGAACTTGAAATTGACGATATTGAACTCGTCCACGTTGATGTCCTGTTCCATCAGCCGCTGCCGGAGCTGGGTCTTGATATCTTCACGGACGAGTTCCCGCTTGGTGATGAGTTCTTCGGCGGTGAATTTGGCGGCAGACGCCTTCACTGCTTCCTGCAGGGCCGGATCGATAATCCTTTCCTTGTAGCCCAGGCCGACGCGCTCATAGATATCCGCAACGCGGTCGGCGTTGACGTGGTAGTTCAGGGCGACGACGATGTCGACCGTTTGCAGGTCCTTGGAAGCGGCGTCGGCTTCAACCTGTTCTTTCTGAATCTTGATGTCCATCCGCTGCACCGTGTCGATCAGCGGGACGATGAAATACAGTCCTTCCTTCTTCACGCCGGCGACGGCCTGGAACCGCAGATGGACTCCGCGCTCACCGGCCGCGATCGTTCCAAACGGCGTTAACCACAACGCTATGATGAGGATAGCGACGATGGCGATGATGCGAAGCGCGAGCTTTCGATTGAATCCCCCGGGTGTGTACGTGACGGTCGTGAACCCTCCTGCCATGATGCTCCTTTCAATGTCTTGATTTTGTTGGCCCCACGGTACGATACGCCGGCGGGTGATGTCCACGCGCATCATTCCACGCTTTCTGCGAATTATGGAAAGGGACAAGCTTCAGGAACTGCTCGAAACACGGGCTCAGGCCGATCAGGAGCTCGAGAGGATGCGCGCGTCCGTAACGATCCTGTTCAGCGACATTCAGGGATCGACCACGTATTTCGAGCGGAAGGGCGATGTCGAAGGACTGGCGATGGTCGAACGGCATCATGCCCTCCTCGAGCCGGTCATCGAGCGGTCCGGCGGCCGCGTCGTGAAGACGATCGGCGACGCCATCATGGCGAGCTTTGTCAGCCCGGTCGGCGCGGTGAAAGCGGCCATCGGGATGCAGCGGGCGCTCGAAGCGGATCGCGTCGGACGCCCCGAAGAGGAACAGACCCACATTCGTGTGGGGCTGCACACCGGACTGGGACTGGTCAAATCCGACGACGTGTACGGCGATGTCGTCAATACGGCTTCGCGTGTGCAGCATCAGGCGCAGCCCGACCAGATTCTGATCACTGATGTCCTGCTCGACGCCGCCAGGGACGCCGGGGCGCAGTGCGTCCGGCTTGGCCGCGCCGAGATGAAGGGCAAGGACGAGCCCCTCGACGTGTATGCGGTCGCCTGGTCGGCGGCGGCAACCGAACAGTTGATGGACGAACTCCGGGCGCAACTCGACGCCAAGGTCAAGGAGATGCGCCGCCAGTACGATCGCGCGGAATCGGAGTTCGAGAGTTCGCGGAGCCAGTGGCGTATGGAGCGCCGCAGCCTGCACGAAGACATCGAAAGACTGGAGAACGCGGTCGAACAGGCCCGTGAAGAGGCGAAAGCCGAGGTTCTGGCGGAACTCCACGCGGAACTTCAGTATCAGCTGGACGAGGCGCTGCAAAGCCGGCGTCAGCTGGAGGAAGAATATGGCGCCGCGCAGCTGAAATGGGACGAGGAGCGGCGGGCCCTCCGAGCCCAGATGGTCGATCTTCAGGGATCGGTTATCGAGGCCATGGAGCGCGCCAACAATCCGACGCGCCTGGCCCTTGCCGTCCGTGAGCAGGTGGAAGCGCGGCTCGAGCAGGCCAAGCGCGAATGGAGGCTGGAGGCGGACAGCGAGCGGCGCCGTCTTAACGCCGAGATCGACCGGTTGAGAAAGGCCGGCAACGCCGACGCCAAAAAGGACGCCGCCCGCGCGGCGCTACTCCAGAAACTGGGCAAAGCTCCGTCCGCTTCCAAGAGCCGGACCCCCGAAGAGTGGGAACGCGAACTTCATGAAGGCCGGATGAAGTGGGCGACCGAGCGGGACCAGCTCACGCTCCAGATTGAACGGCTCGAGCGGTCCATTCAGGGCGCTAAAGACGAGGTGCGAAGCGAAGTCTTTCAGGAGCTTCGGGCCCAATACGAGCCCCGTCTCAACGAGGCCAACCGGGACCGGGAGCGTCTGGCCCAGGAAATGATCAGCCGCAGCGACGAGTTCGAAGCCGAGCGGCAACGCCTTTCTCAGCGGATCGCCGCGCTCGAACAGACACTTCCCGAAGCCCGCGAAGCCGCGCGTCGCCAGGCGGCGGCCGAACTGAAGACCGAGTTCGAAACAAAGGTGGATGAACTCATGCGTCTCAGGGCCCGCGCGGACCGCCGGCTGCAGGATCAAAGCGACGAAGCCGAGTCCGACCGGCGCCGGTATACTCGCCAGATCGCGCAACTTGAAGGCCAGTTGAAGGAAGCCCGGGAAGACGTTTTCCGGGCTCAACGGGCGTCCGCGGGTTCCGAATGGGAATCTGATGAAGACGGTCTGGGCGTCCAACGGGCAACCGCGGGTTCCAATTCGGATTCCAACTCCTAGCTCAACTATAATCTGACGGGTCTGCCCTCAACGGGAACCGATGCAGGGCGGTCATAAATGCCGGCGTATTGGCGCAACGGGAGCATTTGGATTCCCCGGCTGCTTGTAGGGGCGGTCTCTGATCGCCCCTACAAGGGCAGAGAGGGAGAGGGCGTAGCGCAATGGGTGAGGGCAAACAATCAAAGCCCAACGGAAGGTTTTTATGCAGCAAGCGACCTATCAGGACGCCGAGTTGGTTTTGAAACTTTATGAGATGCGCCGCGAGGAAAAGCTCCGCGCCGCGCGCGCATGGTTTGCGGGGAATTTTTCGGCGAGCACCGCCGCCGAAGTCGCCGAAAAGTATCCGCCTCCCAGCCAGGAAGGCGCGTACGTGCGGATGGTGGGAACGTACTGGGAGATGGCCGCGTCGTTTGTGGTGCGTGGCGTGCTCCACGAGGAGTTGTTCTTCGAGAACAGCGCGGAAATGCTTCTGGTCTGGGAACGCCTGAAGGATTTCGTCTACGATTTCCGCCGGGTTCGCAAGAATCCGCTCCTTTATCGCAACCTCGAGAAAGCTGCCGGACGGTACATTCAGTGGCTGAACCACAACGCGCCGGGCGCTCACGAGACGTTTCAGGCAATGGTGGTGAAGCGATGACGGGGATGCGGCGAGCGGCGTCCCTTTCGCGATAAGCGCAACGCATGGACTTTGTTCAACTCGAGATGTTCGTCGCCACCGCCGAGTCGCGTGGTGTGCAACGCGCCGCCGGGCTCGTGCACCGCACTCAGCCGGCTGTCAGCATGGCCCTGCGCAAGCTCGAAGCGGAAGTGGGCGCGCCGCTGTTTGACCGCGCCAACCGGGGCGCGTACACGCTGACTGCGGCGGGGGAGCTGCTCTATGCGCGCGCCAAGAAGCTGCTCGCCATGCGGGACGACGCGTTCGCCGACATTCGCGAACTCCATGAACTGGAGCGTGGGCGCGTCCGGATCGGCGCCAACGAAAGCGCCGGCCACTATCTGTTGCCCCGTCTGATCGAAGCCTTTCGCACCCGGCATTCCCGCATCCATGTGGATGTCACCCGGCAGAACTCCAGCCAGCTCATCCGCGACCTCCGGGAAAACATGATCGATCTTGCCCTGATCGCGTTCGCGCCGGAGGAGAAGGACGTGGAGGCGGCGCCGCTGATGAATGACGAACTCATCCTGATCGCCAGCCCGGATCACCCGCTGGCGCGCGCGAAGAGCGTGGACCTGCGCAGCCTGGGCGCCGAGTCGTTTATCGCGCACACGGTTTCCTCCCCGTCGCGGAGTCGCGTAGTGGATGCCTTTCGCGCGTCGGCCACCCCGTTGAACATCGTCATGGAGGTGGCCATGATCGAAACGATCAAGAAACTGATCGCCATGAATCTGGGTATCGGATTCGTTCCCGAGATGTGCGCGCACGACGAAATTGAGCGCGGCGAACTGGTCCGGATCGGGCTGGTTGGCTTCCAGTACCAGCGGACCATCTGGCTGGCTCGCCGCCGCACGGATGCCCATCCACCCGCCGCCGATGCCTTTGCCGCGCTGGCCATCAGCTCATCCCCGCTGGGGGGCAGTTCGAGATTTGCCGACGCGTCCCAGCGGCCGGCGTAGCAGCCGTGATGGAAACCCGGGGGCTCGGTTGGTTTCCCGCGTTTATGCCCCGGGACGGCGGATAGATGTCATGGCGTTGATGGTACCGGCATGTTATGTTGCAGAGTTTGAAACGGCGATGTCTGTTCTCCATAGTGACGCGATCATCTTGAGAACCTATCCATTAGGCGAGGCTGATCGTATCGTCGTTTTCTTCAGCAGGGACCACGGCAAAATGCGCGGCGTCGCCAATGGCGCCCGGCGCATGAAGAACCGGTTCGGAGCATCCCTGGAACCCCTGGCGCATTCCCGCATCGTGTTTACAGAAAAGGAAAACCGCGAGCTGGTCCGCATCCAGTCCGCCGATCTGCTGGATTCTCCGATGCGCCTCTTTGCGGACTATGATCGCGCGGTGGTGGCCGGCCATCTGGTCGATCTCATGGACCGGTTCATGCCGGAACGCCAGCCCCATGACGCCGTCTTCCGGCTCGTCCGGATGACCGCCGAGGCCCTGGAAAATGGCCGCGGCATCGATTTTGTGTCGTGCTACTTCGACGTCTGGATGCTCCGCCTCGCCGGCGTGTTTCCGGACCTTTTTACATGTTCGTCATGCGGAGTGTTCATGCGGCCGGACGGCGAACGATTTCTGGCGGCGGGACTGGAAAAGGCAGTTTGCGGCGCCTGCGATCGCGGCGAAAATGTCACGGTGCATCCCGAGGCGTTCGTTGCGCTCGACTGGATATTGCGTAACCGGCTTGACGCGGACTCCGCGCCGAGCGCGGAAACGGGCTTTGTGCGGGGGACCAGGAACCTGCACGAGTTGAATCAATACTGGATTCGCCACTATCTGGAACGGTGAGTCCGGTTGGAACTGGAACCAATCCATCAATCCCAAATTTTCATCATCAGGAACAGAGAGAGCAAAACATGTCAAAGGCAACGATGGCGCCGATCAAGAAGACGGCCATGAAGGCAGTTCCCAGGAAAGCTACCCGCGTGGCGAAACCGAAGAAGAAAGCGGCCGCGACCGCTGCGAAAAAGGCTGTGGCGAAAAAGGCTGTGGCGAAAAAGGCTGTGGCGAAGAAGGCCGTGGCGAAGAAGGCCGTGGTGAAAAAGACCGTGGCGAGAAAGACGGTGGCGAGGAAGACCGCAAAGAAGAAGATGACGCTGAAAGCGCCGGCTCAGGCCAGGAAGGTCGCGGCGGTAAAGGCGCCTGCGCCGAAAGGGGCGAAGCATGTCTACCTGTTCGGCGCAGGCAAGGCGGACGGCAACGGATCGATGAAGGCGTTGCTCGGCGGCAAGGGCGCCAATCTGGCGGAGATGAGCCGCATCGGCCTGCCCGTCCCTCCGGGGTTCACCATCACGACGGAGGTCTGCACCTACTACTATGCGCACGGCAAGACCTATCCCCAGGATCTGCGAACGCGCATGCAACAGGGCGTCGCTCATATCGAAAAGATCATGGGCACGAAGTTCGGCGACACGAAGAATTTTCCGCTGCTGGTTTCCGTCCGCTCCGGAGCGCGGGACTCCATGCCCGGCATGATGGACACGATCCTGAACCTGGGACTCAACGACAACACGGTTCTGGCGCTGGCCGCAGCAACGAAGAATGAACGGTTTGCCTGGGACTGCTATCGCCGCTTCATTCAGATGTATGGCGACGTGGTGATGGGCGTTCAGAAGCGGCCCGGTGAAGAAGAGGAGCCTTTCGAAGTCGTTATCCATCACCTGAAGTTCGAGCGCTATGGCGACCGCGAAACCGACGACACGCGTCTGACTACCGCTGACCTGCAGGAACTCGTGGTCCGCTTCAAGGCGCTCGTGCGCGAACGGACCGGCCGCGACTTTCCGGCGGATCCCTGGAAACAGCTGGACGGCGCCGTCGGGGCCGTCTTTGGTTCATGGATGAACGACCGGGCGATCGTCTACCGCCGGAAGTACAACATTCCGTCGGAGTGGGGCACGGCGGTCAACGTCCAGGCCATGGTGTTCGGCAATACGGGCGATCGTTCCGGCTCGGGTGTCGCGTTCACCCGCGATCCCGCGACCGGGGAAAAGGTGTTTTATGGAGAGTTTCTGATCAACGCCCAGGGTGAAGACGTCGTGGCCGGCGTGCGCACGCCCGAACCTGTCGCCGCGCTCAAGGGACATCTGCCGGAGCCGTTCAAGGAACTCGAGAAGGTGCGCGCCACCCTCGAAGGCCATTTCAAGGACGTCCAGGATTTCGAATTCACGATCCAGGACGGCAAGCTGTTCATGCTCCAGACCCGCAACGGCAAACGCACCGGTCTGGCGGCGGTGCGCTTCGCCATCGAGATGGAGAAGGAGAAGCTGATCGACTGGAAGACCGCCGTCATGCGCGTGCCTGCCGACCAGCTGGATCAATTGCTGGCGCCGGTTTTCGACCGTCATGCCGCAGGCAACGCCGAGGTCATCGCGCGCGGTCTGCCGGCCGGTCCGGGCGCCGCTTCCGGAAAGATCTACCTCAACGCCGAGCGGGCGGCCGCCGCGGAAGATAAAGGCGAGCGGGTTCTCCTGGTTCGTAACGAAACGTCGCCGGAAGACCTGCGCGGCATGATTGCCGCCGACGGCATTCTGACCGCGAAGGGCGGCGTCAGCTCCCATGCCGCTCTGGTCGCGCGCCAGATGGGCAAGGTTTGCGTCTGCGGCGCTTCCGCCCTGCAGATCGACTACGCGAGCAGAACCGTCAAGGTCGGTGAACAGTTGTTCCGCGAAGGGGACAGCCTCTCCATTGACGGCACAAAAGGCGAGGTCTATTCCGGCGAACTCAAGACGGCCGCTTCCGAGATCGTGCAGGTGCTGATCGAACGGTCGCTCGATCCGACCGAGAGCAAGACCTACGTGATGTACAAACAGCTGATGGACTGGTGCTCGAAAGCCACCCGCATGAGCGTCCGGACCAACGCCGATACGCCGGAACAGACCGAAAATGCCATGGCGTTCGGAGCGACCGGCATCGGGCTGTGCCGCACGGAGCACATGTTCTTCGAAGGCGAACGCATCGACGCCATGCGCGAGATGATTCTGGCCGAGAGCCTCGACGATCGGAAGAACGCGCTCGCCAAGCTGCTCCCGTATCAGCGGGAAGACTTCATCGGCATCTTCAGGGCGCTCAAGGGATATCCCGCAACCATCCGGTTCCTCGATCCCCCGCTGCATGAGTTCCTGCCCCACGAAGCCGGCGCGCAGGAGGACCTTGCGCAGAAGATGGGTGTTCCGGTCGAACGGGTCCGGCAGCGCGTCAAGGAACTGCACGAGTTCAATCCCATGCTCGGGTTCCGCGGCTGCCGTCTGGGCGTCGTTCATCCGGAGATTTCGGAAATGCAGGCCCGTGCTATCTTCGAGGCGGCCGTCCAGGCGCAGGCGGAGGGGATCAAGGCGAATCCGGAAATCATGATTCCTCTGGTTGGCTTCAAGAAGGAACTCGATCTCCAGGTGGCGGTGGTCCATCGCGTGGCCAAGGAGGTCATGGCGGAGAAGAAGGCCCGGATCAAGTACATGGTCGGCACCATGATCGAGGTGCCCCGCGGCGCGCTGACGGCGGACGAGATCGCGGAGACGGCCGAATTTTTCAGCTTCGGCACCAACGACCTGACCCAGATGTCGCTCGGCATGAGCCGCGACGATTCGGGATCGTTCCTCAGCCCGTACGCCGAACTGGAGATCATGAAGAAGAACCCCTTCGCAACGATCGATCAGGCGGGCATGGGCCAGCTGATGCAGATGGCCGTCGAAAAGGGTTCCCGCAAGCGGCCCGGAATCAAGCTGGGTATCTGTGGCGAACACGGCGGCGATCCCGATTCGGTGAAGTTCTGTCACCGTGTCGGTTTGTCGTACGTCAGCTGCTCGCCGTTCCGCGTGCCCGTGGCGCGCCTCGCGGCCGCGCAGGCGGCCATCGAGGAGGCGAACGCCGCCGCGGCAAAGGCAAAAGGCAAAGCGTAGCCGACAGCAGAAAGAAAACGCGAGGCGCCCGGGTCGACCATAAGGCACAACTGGCGCCCCGCAAGGGCGCCGGGAATCCTTGCGCCCCTTGCGGGGCGCAATCGAACGGGGAAGGAGCCTCCCCGGGTGTCCCTTTCGCTCCACCCCGGGCTATCCTCCGGGCACGTCTCCGGCGTGCAATATGGCCAAAGTCCAGGGGCGCGCCCGAGGCGCGCGGGATGGCGGTTGTCAGAGGGATGCCGAAGGCTTCTCGGGATCTTCAACTATGAAGCTTTTATTTTCCTATCTTCGTCGCTATCGCGGTCTCGTGGGACTCACGTTGCTGCTGGCGGCCGTCAATCAGACGTTTTCGCTCCTCGATCCCTACTTCATCGGGCGCATCATCGACCAGTACGCATTGCGCTTCAGGGAATACTCGACGCTCGCTTTTGTCCAGGGCGTTGGCCTGCTCTTACTGGGCCTGGTCGGAGTGGCGTTCGTCTCTCGCGTTGCGAAGAATTTTCAGGACTACTTCACCAACGTCATCACCCAGCGGGTAGGCGCCGAGATCTACTCGGACGGAGTGCGGCACTCGCTGGAGCTGCCCTATGCCGTGTTCGAGGACCAGCGGAGCGGAGAAACGCTCGGGAAGCTCCAGAAGACGCGCACCGATGTGGAGCGCCTGATCAATGTCGCCATCAACGTTCTTTTCCTGTCGGTCATCGGTCTGATCTTCGTCATCATCTACGCGTCCAGCGCGCACTGGAGCATCGCCGTGGTGTATTTCTCGGCGGTGCCGATATTGATCGTGCTCAGTTCGCTGCTGAGCCGGAAGATCAAGAAGATCCAGAAACGGATTGTCGCGGAGACGACCTCGCTGGCCGGCGCCACGACCGAATCCCTGCGCAATATTGAACTGGTCAAGAGTCTGGGGCTTGCGCGTCAGGAAATCGGCCGCCTCAATGGCGTGACGGCGCGGATACTGGAACTGGAACTGGAGAAGGTGCGTTACGTGCGCAGTCTCAGTTTCATTCAGGGAACCGCAGTGAACGCCCTGCGCACGAGCATCATCTTTCTGATGATGTATCTGATCTACTCGCAGCGCATCTCGGTCGGACAGTTTCTTTCTCTGTTCATCTATTCGTTCTTCATCTTCGGCCCACTCCAGGAAATTGGGAATGTGATCAACGTGTACCGCGAGGCCGAGGTGGCTCTGGAGAACTTTCACGACATCCTGCGGATGCCGAAAGAGCCCAAACCGGATAATCCCATCGTTCCGAAGGCTCTGGATCGGATTGATTTCGACAACGTCGTCTTCCGTCACCAGACGGGAACCAGCAACGCGCTGGATGGAATCTCGTTTACCGCGTCGGTCGGCGAGACCGTGGCGTTTGTCGGACCATCCGGTTCCGGCAAGACGACCCTCGTGAAGCTGCTGGTGGGGCTCTATCGGCCGCACAGTGGCGGGATCCTCTACGATGGCGTTTCCATCAACGACATCGATCTGGAGGTCCTGCGCGAGCGTATCGGGATGGTGTCCCAGGATACGCAGCTGTTTTCGGGGACCATTCGCGAAAATCTTCGTTTTGT
>DASUFH010000236.1:0-4460 GCA_036274645.1 Terriglobia bacterium | reverse complement strand
TAGGACCCTATGATTCGTCCGATTGTTCGCTACGGCGCCGAGGTTCTGGATAAGCCCTCGGAAGTGGTCACCAATATCACCGATGAAGAGATCCGTCTCATCCAGGATATGGTCGAGACGATGTACAAAGCCCCCGGAGTGGGGCTGGCCGCTCCGCAGATTGGCGTTGGCAAACGCATCATGGTTACGGATCCGACCGCCGGCGAAAAAGACAACCAATTGATCACGGTGATCAATCCGGAGATCGTTTCCGCGGAAGGCGAACAGTTCGAGGACGAAGGCTGCCTGAGCATTCCCGGTTTCACGGCTGCCGTTCTCCGGCCGAAGTCGGTGATCCTGCGAGGATTGGACCTCGACGGTAAGGAAATTACCGTTGAAGGCAAGAACCTGCTGGCCCGCGCGTTTTGCCATGAGATGGACCATCTGAACGGTATCTTCTTTCTCAATCACCTCAGCTTCATCAAGCGCGACATGATCAAGCGCAAGATCCGCAAGCTCGTCAAGCAGGGAGAGTGGTAATGGGATTTCGGGAATCCCCGAAATCCGGATCCGACCACAATCTCGTGTTTATGGGTACTGCGGCGTTTGCCGTGCCGGCGTTGCGGCGTCTGGCCGGATCGGGCTTTCGCATCTGCGGAGTCATCACCCAGCCCGACAGACCTGCCGGCCGTGGACGCGAAGTACAGGTGACTCCGGTTGGCCGGGCGGCCATGGATCTGGGGTTACGGCTCGAGCGGCCGGCCAGTCTCCGGACCGATGAATCGCGCCGGCTGTTTGACGAACTGGCGCCGGAACTGCTTGTGGTTGTGGCGTACGGGAAGATCATCCCTCCGTGGCTCATCGCGCTGCCGCGCTACGGCGTGCTCAATATTCATGGTTCGCTGTTGCCCAAATACCGTGGAGCGGCGCCCATTCAGTGGGCCGTCGCCAACGGGGAGACCGAAACGGGCGTGTGCGCCATGCAAATAGATGAGGGGCTCGATACCGGTCCGGTGTACCTGTGCGAATCCACGTCGATTGGCGCCGATGAAACCGCGCAGGAACTGTCCGTGCGACTGGCGGCTCTGGGGGCGGATCTGGCGGTCCGCGCCGCGGACGGGGTGATGACCGGCGCCCTGACGGCAGTTCCCCAGGATGACTCCCGAGCGTCACTCGCCCCGATACTGCGCAAAAGCGATGGCGTCATCGACTGGAACGCGCCGGCCGAATCCATCCATAACCGGGTTCGGGCATTTAACCCGTGGCCCGGCGCAACCGCCACCTTTCGCGGCGCCACTTGCAAGATTCTGAAGTCCAAAGTAGCTTCGTCGGTGGCGGAGGGCGGCGCGCCCGGAACCGTCGTGGAAGCGAAGAAAGCGCTGGCGGTGGTATGCGGTGACGGGCGGACCCTGGAGATTCTGGTGATCCAGCCGGAAAATCGGGGCCCCGTTTCGGGACCCGAGTTTGCAAACGGACGCCGCATCCAGTGTGGCGAACGATTTGAAAGTATCGAACACTGTGGCGAACGATTTGAAAGTATCGAAGGACGACATGAGTAACGACACCGAGGGCCAGGGCCAGGCCGCACAGCCTGCAGAAGAGCCCCAGATCCCCCGAGAAAGCGCGCTGTCGCGCTTTTCCGGGATTGCGCTCATGGTGATGATTCTTGTCGTGGCAGGCATTCTCAGCGCCCTCACGGCCATGCGCTTTGCGATTCGGGGACGGGAGGTTGTGACACCGTCCCTGATCGGAAAAACGCCGGAAGACGCGCAGCGCCGTCTGGCCGAAGAAGGCCTCCTGATCAAGGTTGCGCCCAGCAAACGGTTCAGCCCGGATGTGCCCGAGGGGCATATCATGGACCAGAATCCGCCCGAAGGAACCCGTGTCAAGACAGGCAGAAGCATTAAGGTTCTTATTTCAAATGGAGATCGTAAGTATGAGGTTCCAGACCTGGTTGGGTCCAGCCTGCGGACCGCCCAACTGGCTCTCTCCCAGCGGCATCTGACGCTGGGGAATGTCACGTCGGCGTACATGAGCGGAGAAGGACCGACGGTGGTTGATCAGTATCCTCCGTCCGGACGGCTGGAAGGATCCGAGCCGACGGTCGATGTGCTGATTTCCCTGGGACAGCCCACCGAAGACTTCATCATGCCCAACCTGATCGGACAACGGGCGGACCAGGTTCTCTTTGCCGCGCGGCGGGAAGGGTTTCATGTCGGGCCCCTGAACCGGCGGAAGTCGCCCGGGGTTGAACCGGGTATGGTGATTCAGCAGACTCCCCAGGCGGGATACCGGATATCGCAGACACAGACCATCATGCTGGACGTAAGCCAGTGAATCTCAATCAAAGAAGGCGGCGCATATGACTGCACAGAAGATACGTATTTCTCCCTCGATTCTATCCGCGGATTTTGCCGCCCTCGGAGAGGCGATCCGGAAAGTGGAGGAAGGCGGCGCAGACCTGTTGCACGTGGATGTTATGGACGGACACTTCGTGCCGAACATCACGATCGGACCGCCGGTAGTACGGTCCCTCCGGAAGGTGACCAGCCTCCCGCTCGATGTGCATCTCATGATCTCCGATCCGGACAAATACGTTCCGATTTTCAAGGATGCGGGCGCCGATATCCTGACCGTCCACGCGGAAGCGTCGACACATTTGGATCGCACCCTGAATCTGATTCGCTCTTTGGGCGTCCAAGCAGGAGTTGCCCTTAATCCGGCAACCCCGCTTTCAGCGGTGGAGTATGCCTTGCCTCTGGCGGATGTTCTTCTGATCATGAGCGTAAACCCCGGCTTTGGAGGTCAGAAGTTCATTCCTTATACGCTGGACAAGATTCGCAAGGCGCGCGAGGTGATCGACGCTCGAAATATTCGCTGCGCGATCGAAGTTGACGGGGGAATCGACACGAATACGTTGCCTGAAGTGGTCAAGGCGGGCGCCGACATTCTGGTGGCCGGAGCCGCAATCTTCAATTCCGCCGACCCGGTGAAGAAGATCGCGGAGTTGCTAGAAATCGCCGCCTCGCTCGGATATCATTCCAGGTACGTTTAACCAATAAGGTAGTTAGGGTGATACACAAAACGATACTCATTGCGTTTCTCGTGGTTGCCGGACTGTCATCGGCCTGCGGGGGACGTAAGACCGCCAGTTCGGCGCCGGTGCAGAAGGCGGAGAAAGCCGAGAAGAGGGAAAAGGCCGAGAAGCCCGAATTGAACGAACCGGACAGGACGCTCTACGAACGGGCCCAGCACGAAATGAAGCGCGGACGATATGACATCGCGCGCCTTTCCTTGCAGACGCTGATCAATACCTATCCCGACAGCGAATACCTTCCCAGGGCGAAATACGGCCTGGGGGAGGCGTCATACCGCGAAGGCGGCAGGGAGAAACTCGATCGGGCGGCCGCGGAGTTCGAGGACTACATCACCTTTTTTCCCACTACGGACGATGCGGATGACGCGCAGATGATGATTGCGCTCACCCACTACAAACAGATGCTTGCTCCGGATCGCGACCAGACTCAGGCCCGGTTTGCCCTGTATGAACTGGACAAGATGATCAGGGATTATCCCGACAGCCCATTGCTTGAGGAAGCCAAAACGCGACGACGGAATGTGCAGGAGTTGCTGGCGGAAGGCGATTTCCGGATTGGAAAGCAGTACATGGTGCAGGGCCAGTTTCAGGCAGCTGTGAAGCGCCTTCAGGGCATCGTCGATACCTATCCGGACTACAGCAGGCTGGACGAAACGTTGTTCCTGATCGGTGAAATCTATCTGCGCGCCCAAAAGCTGGCGGCGGTTCAAGCTCCGGAGCTGGCCGAGGGCGTGTGTCCGTGCGTCACTTCCTACGAGCGGGTTGTGCGCGATTTCCCGCGCTCGGCAAAGGCGGAAGAGGCGAAGAAGCGTCTTACCGCGATGAACCTGCCTATTCCGGATCCCAACCCGGCGGCCTTGGAACGTGAGGAAATCAAACTTCCGGAACGCGGCATTTTCGGCAAAATGGTGGGCGCGGTTCTGGATCGCGGTCCGGCCGACGCAAATAAAACAGGCGCAACTTCCGTGACCGTCGATGACAATAGGAAGCCTGGAGGCGAGGGCCTGATAACGGTTTCTCCGGGAGTTAACCGGCCATAGCCTGAAAACACAGCATGCGACAAACGATTCTTCTGGCTGACGACAGTCCGACGATCCAGCGCCTGGTCGCGCAGACCTTTGCCGACAGCAGCTTCGATGTCGTTTCTGTAAGCAATGGAGAAGCGGCCATACGTCGTCTGGAGGAGACGCGCCCGTCGGTTGTCCTGGCGGATATCTATATGCCGGGTCGAAGCGGATACGAGGTGTGCTCCTATGTCCGCTCGCATGCTGAGCTGGGCGCAACACCCGTGATCCTGCTCGTGGGCGCCTTCGACGCCTTCGACGAAGCCACGGCGACCAGCGCCGGGTCTACCGCCAGCATCACCAAGCCTTTTGAACCGCGA
>DASUFH010000235.1:0-7244 GCA_036274645.1 Terriglobia bacterium | reverse complement strand
AAGGGCGCGTGTTGTCCTCCGAGGATCAGGCCGGCGCCAGTGGATCGATCGGGGTCCACATGTACAGGACACAGTTTCCTGGTGTCCGGGAGTTTAGAGGTGGTCGCGTCACCCTCTTCGATCTTCGGGGGCGTGAACTGTCCACCGGAACCACGGATAACGATGGCGTTCTGGTATTTGCCGACCTGAAGCCCGGATACTATCGCGCGACCATCGGCGAAGGAGACAATCGACGCTTCATCAGTGAGATTCCCGTCCATGCCGGGAAGGAGACCTACCTGGGGGTGGACGCCTGGTTCCTGAACACTCCTCGCGCCAATCCCGCCGATGAGGTCGACACATCATCGCTGGACTCGGCGCCCCTGACCGGCAATGACCCGCTTGCCTTGATCACGACGCTGCCGGGATATCGAGCCATGCCGCTGGCGGGCTTCAACCCCGGCGTGGAGGCGCCGCCCGAGACGGCCGGGACTCCTCGGCCTCCCGCAGTCCAGAAGCCCGGATTTACTCCCCGACTGCGTCAGTACTTTCCGGAGACGCTCATCTGGCGGCCTGCGCTGGAAACACATCGCAATGGGCGCGCGGAACTGCGTTTCAAGGTTCCCGATAACATGACGGAGTGGCAGGTGGTGGCGATTGCCTCCACGATGGACGGTCGCGTTGCGCGCGCCAGGACGGCGTTTTTCAGCTACCAGCCGTTCTTCGTGGAGCATGATCCCCCGCGCACATTGACTGAAGGCGACACGATCGCCCTGCCCGTGACGATCCGCAATTATCTGGACCGGGATCAGAACGTCGACATCGTGATGAAACCCGAATCGTGGTTCCGCGCGATCGACACGGCGGAGCAGAAAGCGAGTGTCCGGAGCGGGGAAACGGTAAAGACCACGTTCGGTATCGAGGCGGTTGCAGCAGTTCGCAACGGCCTGCAGCGTGTGACGGCGATCGGAGCGTCCGCCGGCGACAGCATGGAGAAGCCGGTGACCGTGCATCCGAACGGACGGGAGATGACCGCGATCGACAATCGCGTGGTCCAGTCAAAATCCGCATTCGACGTCGTTGCGCCGCCCAACGCGGTCCACGGCGCGATAAGCGCGCGCGTCGCGATCTATCCCGATCAGGCTTCTCATATCGCCGGAGCAATCGAAGGCATCATGGAACGGCCGCACGGCTGCGGCGAGCAGGTGATTTCCTCGACGTATCCCAGCCTGATGTTGCTGCGTTTCGCAGCGGACAGCGGGCGGCGCCTGGGACCGCTGGCGACGACGGCGAACCGGTATCTTCAGGATGGATACCAACAGCTCAAGGCATACCAGTCGCCGGACGGCGGGTTTACCTATTGGGGACATGGCGAACCCGATGTGGCGCTGACCGCGTATGCGGTCCGGTTTCTTTCCGGCGCCCGGGAGTTCATCGACATCGACGAAGAGGCCTTCGACCGCGCCATCCTCTGGCTGGCTGCGCGCCAGCGCGCTGACGGCAGCTGGTCGCCTGCGCCCGGCGCGAGTCCAGGCGCCGTCCTGAATCTGACGAGTCTCGTGGCAGAGGCCCTGTCGGATGCGGTTGTCGCCCGCTCCCTGCGCTCCCAGGATCGCCACAACGTGGCCGACGCGCTGGCCTTCGCGCGCGGTCCCGCCGGCGAATCGATGGAGCCCTACACGTTTGCCATGCTTGCGCTGGCCGCGCTCCATCACGGGGATCGCGACATGGCGAAGTGGGCGCTCGGGCAGTTGGAGCGTCTGGCCCGGGCCGAAGGCGACGAGGCGTCGTGGGAAACAAACGGGCTGCTGCCATTCTACGCGTGGGGGCCGGCCGGTGAGATCGAAGCCTCCGCTCTCAGCATCCGCGCGCTGGCGGCAGGTCTCGAAGTGGGACTGGAGACGGATCGAACACGATCGCTCATCGATCGCGGACTGGTCTTCCTGTTCCGCCACAAAGATCGCAACGGCGTCTGGTCTTCCATGCAGGCGACCATGCGCGCGCTCGACGCCCTGTCGCTGATCCTCGGCCAGACGGACGAGGATAGCGGCAAGGGCGGAAAAATCGACGCGCTCGTCAATGGACGCATCGTCCAGACGATTCCGCTGCCGCGCAATGGCGCGGTCAGCGCGCCGATCACGTTCGACATTTCGCGCTTTCTTGGTCCCGGCTCGAATCGCGTCGAATTCGTCAACACCGGCGGCGCGGCCTGGGTGCAGATGATCAGAAGCTGGCATCTCCCCTGGACAGATCACGCCGCGCAGAATTCCGCCGAGTCCCTCGTTCGCATGAACGTCCGGTTTGACCGGACCGAGGGACAGGTCGGCGAAATGTTCACCGGAACCGCTGAGGTGAATCGAAAGGGCGCGGCGCGCTATGGGATGCTGCTCGGAGAAATCGGTTTGCCTCCGGGCGCGGAAGTGGATCGCGAATCCCTGGATCGCGCGCTAGAGAAGAGTTCGGTGTTGTACCGTTACGAAATTGGTCCGGACCGTATCGTCGCGTATTTCTGGCCACGCGGTTCCGACGGTGGGACCTTTCAGTTCCGGTTCCGCGCCCGTTACAGCATTGACGCGTTGTCCGCGCCATCCGTCCTGTACGACTACAACAATCCCGATGAACAGGTCGTTGAGCCTCCAACACGCTTCATCGTGCGGTGAGAGCGTTTTGTTTACCCGTCATTCACTTTAACGAGCGCCGAACGGCAGCCTTTGAGCCCGTCTCCTTGTAGGGGCGGTCTATATGACCGCCCATCCGCTCCGAAATATCGGGAATGGGGAAATACGGGGACAGACCTGGACAGACCCTAAATAATCCGAGCGGCAGTCGCTCATCGATCGCTGAATGTCCTTCCTGTTCAGCCACAAGGATCAAGCCGCTGGAATACCGTTTTCCGGCGGGCGTGTCTCCGCTATTCTCAATGGCGCATGACTTTTGATTCCTGGTTCCAGACTTTGCATCCCACAATCCATCTTCATTCCGCACAGGCTGTCCTTCGACTGACGGAGGAAGGTGGAACGGTCCCTTTCATTGCGCGATACCGGAAAGAACAAACGGGCAATCTCGACGAGGTGGCGATCCAGCAGGTGATCGACGCCAGGTCCCGCTGGGACGAGACGATCAAGCGCCAGACCTTCATTATTGAAGAGATCGAACGGCAGGGGAAGCTGACCGATGACCTGAAGGGACGGATTCTCACCACATTCAATCTCGATTCCCTGGAAGACCTGTACCTGCCGTACAAGACGAAGCGCAAGACGAAAGCAACCGTCGCGCGCGAAGCGGGACTCGAGCCGTTGGCCGAATGGGTCTGGGCTCTGGGACATGGCGCGGCCATCGCCGGTCCCGGTCAGACGCTCGAAACCTTCGCGCTTGCTTTCTACAACCCCGACGCCAAGATCGTCGACGCGGCCACAGCCATTCAGGGCGCGCAGGACATCCTCGTCGAGCGTCTTTCCGAAACGCCGGCCCTGCGCGAGTACACGCGTCGGCAGATGTTCGATCTCGGCTCTGTACGGACGATCAGGGGAGCGAAGGCGAAACCGCACAGCAAATTCGATCGCTATTTCAGCCACTGCGAATCGATCCGCAGCCTGCTGAGGCCGGAGAATTCGCACCGATACCTCGCCATGCGGCGCGGATGGATGGAAGAGGAACTGAGTCTGGGGCTTGGCGGCGCATTGACGGCTACGGGTGAGAGCGGGACGCTCGAACCCGATCCGGCGTTCGACGCCGGTCTGCTGGCGCGTTTCGAGAGCGAGGCTTTCGCTGTTCCGCCGGATGCGCCATCGGTCGAGGGAGCGGTTCGCGATCTGCTGCTCCGCGCGGCAAAGTTCGCGCTCCGCGTGTTCGTTGCGCCGGCAATCGAGTCGGAGATTCACCGGGCGTTGAAGGATGCCGCCGACGCGGCGGCCATCAAGGTATTTGCCGAGAATCTGCGCAAGCTCCTCGTGGCGGCGCCGCTCGGGGCCAAAGCCGTTCTCGGCGTCGATCCCGGCATCCGCACCGGATGCAAACTTGCGGTGGTCGATGACGCGGGCAAATACATCGCGAGCACGGTGATGCATACCCAGAGCGAAGGCGAGAAGGCCCGATCGCGCAAGCTGCTGACGGATACGGTGGCGGCTTCGAATATACGCGCGATCGCTGTCGGCAATGGAACTGCGGGCCGCGAAACCGAAACGTTTATCCGTGAGACGCTCAGGGACGCAGGTATGGCGAATGTCCCGGTCGTGATGGTCAACGAGTCGGGCGCGAGCATCTACAGCGCGAGCGAGACGGCGCGAGAGGAATTTCCCGGCCTTGATCTCACGGTACGCGGCGCGATCTCGATTGCGCGGCGTCTCCAGGATCCCCTGGCCGAACTCGTCAAGGTCGATCCCAAAAGCATTGGCGTCGGCCAGTACCAGCATGATGTCTCGCAGCCCGCTTTAAAGAAGGAACTCGATTTCGTCGTCGACTCGTGTGTGAACTCCGTTGGAGTGAATCTCAATACGGCGTCCTATCACCTGCTGGAGCGTGTCGCCGGCATCGGGCCGTCACTGGCGAAAAAGATCGTGGATCACCGGAACACCGCAGGATTGTTCAGTTCCCGAACGCAGTTGCTGGACATTTCGCGCTTCAGCAGGAAAGCGTTCGAGCAGGCCGCGGGATTTCTGCGCATTCCGAACGCGGCCCATCCACTGGACAACACCGGCGTTCATCCGGAACGTTACGCGCAACTCGAGGGGCTCGCGGCGCGCCTGGGGAAAGCAGTGGGTGAACTTACCGGCAGCGGAGTAGCGCTCGTCAAACAGGATCGGGCGTTCCAGCGCGAGATCGGTGAATTCACCTTTGCGGATATCGTTCAGGAACTCTCCAAACCGGGACGGGATCCACGCAGCGAGTTTCAGGCGTTTTCGTATCGCGAAGACGTTCACGCGGTAGCCGACCTGAAAGCGGGTATGGTGTGTCCCGGCATTGTGACAAACGTTACAAACTTCGGGGCATTCGTCGACATCGGCGTCCATCAGGACGGCCTCGTGCATATTTCCCAACTGTCGGACCGGTTCGTGAAGGATCCGCGCGAGGTGGTGAACCCCGGAGACCGCGTCTCGGTGCGCGTCCTGGAGGTCAACCTCGAAAAGCGCCAGATCGCCCTGACGATGAAGAGCGCGGCGCCCCAGCCCCGGTCAACGCCCGCCGCGCCCACACGAACGCCCGGGAACCGTCTTCGCGAAGAGCGGAAGCCGGCGCCCAAACCCTTCAATAATCCATTTACGGAACAGCTGTCGCGGTGGAAGAAATCGTAAGACGGTAGCGAGAGGGAAGCCTCCCGCGTTGGCAGAGAAGCCGGCAGTGGAAGAGCTGGCTACCGCAGCCGGTGTCTCCGCCTGTGGACCTGTGAAAAAATGCAGCAGCCCTGTTCCGACGGCTTTCATTGTTTTCACAGGTCCTATGACTTGCCATAACACCGGTTCCGAGCGGCACGTGGGTCGATAGGGGAGCCCACGATTTCACGCCTCACCGCGCCCTCGCGTCGGGTAAGTCGTAGGTGCGCTGCATCAAGGTCTGTAGTTCCATGACGACCGCAGGATCGCCCTGAGCGAGACTGCTGGTGATTGAATCCCGCGCGTTCAACAACTCCAGCAGGGACGTCTTCATTTCCGTGTTTTCCGGCTTCTCGGCAAGTTCCCGCAGGGCGTTGAAGTATCGCGCCGACGCATCCTGCGCGGAGCCGTAGTTCTGCCGGGATGCCTCCAGCAGAATGCGGCCGGCCATCACGCGCGTTTTGTCGATCGCCGTCTGCCGCTGGGCGACGTCGAGTTCGGTCCGCAGCCGGCTACTCTCCAGGTATTGCGGAAGGAAGCCGGCGAGAAAAGCCGCCACGACAACGATCGCGCCGCCGGCAAGTTTCGATTTGATGCTCATGGAAGACTTCTCCGTTCTGAATGCCTCCGGTAATGTCTATCGATCGGTTGCGCTGACCAGTCTGAACGGATGTGATTTTAGCGAAGGAATGACAAGCGATGGAGGCGATTCGCCGACAACGGAAAATTACGCTGCCTTCAGGGAATGCGTGGATCATAGCACTCCAGCCGGTTGCTTTTGGCGGAGGCTTTGATTCGAGGCTGTTCCCATTCAAGTGAGTTGTGCTCAAATGGTCGAACTCCGCGGCGAGGACGTGGGTCATGAAGGTGATGAAGCAGGGAATCGGGGGCAGTCTTCTGTTTATCGCCGCAACTGCAGCTCTGGTTGCCGGAGCGGCCCAGGCGCCGCGCGGCCAGCGCGGCGTCGATCCACGCAATTCGACGTTCATCAATGGCGCGCCGCCGGAGACGCTCCCGCCGATCCTTCCGGCGCCGGCCGGCAATGGTCAAACTGGAGACAGGCCGCAGCCTGTCCGAGTGGCGACCGGCGCAATCATCGGTGTGGTGACGCGAGCCGGGACGATGGAAGGGCTGAGCCGCGCGCGCGTCGAGTTGGTTCCGCTCGAGCTGACCGGACTCGACGCGCTGGCCGTTCTGGAGCCGGACCCCGCCGCTCAGAAGGAACTGCGCGCCCGCAACAATTACCGCACGGCCGACGCGGATCGCGATGGCCGATTTCTTATGTCCGGCGTCCGCCCCGGGCGTTACACGTTGATCGCCGAGCGTGAAGGGTTCATTCGCTCGGCTTACGGACAGCGCGGCGTGAATCAATACGGCAGCGTGGTGGTGGTCGATCCCGGTAAAACCGTCGAGGTGGTTGTCCCGATGCGGCCGGCGCCCGCAGTCACCGGAATCGTCACCGATCCGGTCCAGGCTCCCGTGCCGGCGGCGCTGGTCGAAGCCTACCGGGTGCGATACACGCCCATCGGCCGCGAATTGAAACTTGCCCAGACTGCCGTTACCGGCGACCGCGGAGAGTATCGGCTTGCCTGGCTCAGCCCCGGCGATTACTACGTGGCGGCCAGCTACAGCAGCGCTTACAGCGCATCGGGGTCGGGACTCCCACGGAATCCGAATATTGCGATTCACGATGACGGTTATCGCGCGATGTACTTTCCGGGCGGGCCGACCCTGGCCGACGCCCGGATCGTGCGCGTCGAAGGTTCCGACATTGATGGGATCAACATGGCGTTCCAGAGTTCGAAAGTCGTTTCGATCAAAGGGCGGGTCGCGGGCGTCCAGTCGGACTTTTCCAGCGTTCAGCTGACGTTTCTCGGCTCCGATGGAGATCCGGTTCCGGGGTTGACCTATCCGCATCGCGTCGATGCCAGCGGTCAGTTCGAAATACGGGGAGTG
>DASUFH010000234.1:0-15424 GCA_036274645.1 Terriglobia bacterium | reverse complement strand
GAAACGCTGGGCGGTCATAGACCGCCCCTACAAGGCAGACGCACGCCAGGTCCCGCTTTTCCCACCGGTCTTTTCGATCAGGCGGATGAACTCAATCGTGATCCCCTTCTCCACGGCTTTACACATGTCGTAGAGCGTCAGGGCGGCCACGGAGGCCGCGGTGAGGGCTTCCATTTCGACACCGGTTTCCGCTTTGGTCCGGGCAGTCGTCCGGATGCTTGCGCCGCGATCCTGGATATCGATCGATACATCGACAAAGCTCAGAGGCAGAGGATGACAAAGCGGAATCAGATCGGCCGTCTTTTTTGCGGCCTGAATACCGGCCAGGCGCGCCGTTTCAATGGCGTTGCCTTTGGGCAGGCCGCTCGAACGGAGCAACTTCACCGTGGCGGGCGCCATCTTGACGAACGCTTCGGCGCGCGCCTCACGCGCGGTAGCAACCTTCGGCGATACGTCCACCATTCGGGCACGACCGTCCTCGCCAACGTGACTGAGTTTCAATTTTGACGCCAATGCGACTACTCCAGGGACAAGAACTGAACATTTTCTCCAACGGCCAGCGTTCCTTCGCGCGAAGGAATCACCACCAGGGCATTGGATCGGGCCAGACCCGCCAGGTCCGACGATCCCTTCCACGACGCTGTCCGGACGCGGAAGGCGCCATCGGCAAAGCGGGCGTGGGCCGGGACGATGGCCACGCGTTCGGGATCACACTTCGTGGGCGCTTCCAGCACCCCCTCGAGCATGTCCGTACGCGACTCTTCCCAGAGCAGGCTCGAAATGACCGGCCGCACAAACATGTGAAACGAGACGATCGTGGAAACCGGATTTCCCGGCAGACCGAATACGAATGTTCCCTCGCGGTAGCCAAACACCGTCGGCTTTCCGGGCTTCATGGCAACCTTGTCGAAGAGGGTCGTCACTCCGAGTTCGTCCAAGACCGGCTCAACAAAGTCGTATTTTCCCATCGACACGCCCCCGGAAACGAGCGCAATGTCGTGTTCGAGGGCGCGGCCGATTTTTTCGCGCAAATCCGGAAGGTCGTCTCTGGCAATACCCAGGAGCACAGGCTCGGCGCCGGCGGCGATCACCTGGGCGGCAAGCGTATAGCTGTTGCTGTTTCGGATCTGGCCCGAACCGGGCGTCGCAGTCGGATCGACCAGTTCGTCTCCTGTCGCCACGATCGCGACGCGGGGCTTGCGGGACACCATCGGCGTCTTCCGGCCTGCGCTCGCGAGCAGGCCGATGTCGGCCAGCGAAATCTTCCGGCCGGCCGGAATCAGCAGGTCTCCCGCGCGTGTCTCCGCGCCGCGCCGCAGCGTTCCGCCGCCTTCAGCAACACTCCGGAGAACCCGCGCCACTCCGGATTCGGGACGCTCGGTGTACTCCACCATGACGACCGAATCCGCGCCCGCGGGCAGAGGCGCGCCGGTCATGATTTCGCAACACTCGCCCCTGCCGACCGATCCCTCAAAAGCTTTGCCCGCGCGGGATTCTCCGACCACCCGCAGATGGACTGGCGGCTCGAGGACATCCCCGGCTCTCAGGGCAAAGCCGTCTCGGATGGACTTGTCGAATGGCGGAGAGTCTTCGGCGCTGACAACGGCTTCGCGCAAGACACGACCGCGCGCCTCGGCCAGTTCAACGGACTCCGGAGGCATCCGGCCCGCGCGCCGTTCGGCGGCCGTGGCTGTAACAATCTCAACCGCGCGTTCGATCGGGATCATCGGACCTGTGACGGCTCATCATTGAAACATTTCGCCCGACGAAGACACGTTAAATTTCAGGTTGTGGCGGTAAAGATACATCTCCACCGGGCGGACATACGTGAGATCCAGCGTAAACGATACCCCTTTTCGGGTCATATGGACGTCGCGGGGCGGGATGTCGAATCCGAACTCCCTGGCCTTACTGACCACATTCCCCCGGATATCGTCCATCGATCTTCTGGCGCGGCCGGCATATTTGACCTGCTGCTCGACGTAGTCGTTGTATTCGAGCGCCATCAGATAGACCGAGCCGTATTGGACGGCAGCGACGATCAGAAAGGCAAAGATCAAGAGAAAAATGATCTGCCGCAGCTGAGACCTGGACATCGCGGCCGATTATAGCGCAGGGACACCGCTGGCCGCGTGCTGTAGAATCTCATATTACGGCCCGGTCAAGAGCGTCTGCCGCTTATCCCCGTGAAGCCGAAGGCGAAGGGTGGAATCCCCGCTCCCCATTAATTAGGAAAAATCACCGAGGTGTCATGAATCGTATCGATGTTCCCCTGCGCGAAAGCGATCCCGAAATCCACGCCGCCCTCCAGGGTGAACTCCGCCGCCAGAAAGACGGCCTGGAGCTGATCGCGTCGGAGAATTCGACCTATCGCGCCGTTCTCGAAGCAACCGGATCCGTCCTCACGAACAAATACGCCGAAGGCTATCCCGGACGCCGCTACTACGGCGGTTGCGAGTTTGCCGATGTCGTCGAAGACCTCGCCATCACGCGAGCCAAAGAACTCTTTGGCGTCGAACACGCCAACGTGCAGCCGCATTCCGGCAGCCAGGCAAACATGGCGGTCTACCTGGCGGCGCTGCAGCCGGGAGACACGGTTCTCGGCCTGAACCTTACTCACGGCGGCCATTTGACCCACGGTCATTCCCTGAATTTTTCCGGCAAACACTACCACTTCGTCCCTTACGGCGTGAACAAGGACACCGAAACGCTCGACTATGCGGAAATCGACCGTCTCGCGCGCGAGCACAAACCGCGCATGATCGTGTGCGGGGCAAGCGCCTACCCGCGCACGCTCGATTTCGAGCGCCTTGGAAAGACCGCCCGGGAAACCGGGGCCATGTTGATGGCAGATATCGCGCATATCGCGGGACTGGTCGCCGCCGGCGAACACCCGTCCCCGGCGCCCCATGCCGAGTTCATTACGAGCACCACCCACAAAACCCTGCGGGGACCACGCAGCGGTCTGGTCATGTGCCGGGAAGTGTTCGCCAGGGACGTGAACCGCGCCGTCTTTCCGGAAATGCAGGGCGGGCCCCTCGTTCACGTAATTGCGGCCAAGGCGGTCTGCTTCAAGGAAGCGTCGCGGGAGGAGTTTCGCGCGTACATCCGGCAGACACTGAAAAACGCCCGTGTCCTGGCCGCCCGGATCGCGTCCCGAGGGTTCCGAATTGTTTCCGGCGGCACCGACACCCATCTGATGCTGGTCGATGTGTTTTCCAAAGGGATTAACGGCAAGCAGGCCGAACAGGCGCTGGAACGCGCCGGAATCACCGTCAACAAGAACGCCATCCCGTTCGACACCAACCCACCGATGACGCCCAGTGGTGTCCGCGTCGGAACGCCGGCGCTGACAACCCGCGGCATGAAGGAAGGCGAGATGGAAGCGATCGGAGACTGGATCGCGGCCGTCCTCGACCGGATTACCGACGAAGCCCTGCAACAACGGGTGAGGAAAGAGGTGGAAGCTTTGTGCGAAAAGTTTCCGCTTTACTCCGGAATGTAACGCGCCTGTCCCCTGCTTGTAGGGACGGGCTATTGACCGCCCGCTGGAGATTGACGCAAACGAAGCGTGAGTATGGGAGCCGATTGGAGTGGCGCCGCCCTCTCCCGGCTCCGCCGGGAGAGGAGGGAGCGAGCGCAGCGAGCGACAGGTGAGGGCAAACAATCAGGGGATTGTCCCTTGATTGTTTGCCCTCACCTGGCCTTCGCTTCGCTCAGGCCCTCCTCTCCCAGCTGCGCTGGGAGAGGGCGCGCGTGCATCGAAGGCCTTCCAAAATGTCTAAACTCCAGGGGGCGGTCATAGACGTCATAGACCGCCCCTACAGGCAGGCGGGGCCCCCAAATGCTCCCGTTGCGCAAAGCCGCCTTCATCCAGGGGCAAACAAAAAGGGCCAGACACCGAATTTCGGTCTCTGGCCTTTTGTTGTCGAAATGCCCGCCGTCTACTTCTTGGCGGTCTCGCCGAGCGTCTTCAGATAGCTGCCGATCACACTCTTGAGTTCCGCGGGAATCTCTTCCTCCTGAGCCGTACGGACCTGGTCCTGACCGGTCAGGATGTCGAGCTTCTTGCTGAGTTCCAGTTCGACGGACCGGAGGGGATCGATGATCGACTGCGCGAGGCGTTCCAGTTCAGCAGGATCACCCGCAGGACGCCCGGCCAGGGCTCGAGCGCGAGACAGAGCCTCGTCAACCTGCCGTGCGAGAGCGGGATTGTTCTGCAGCTGACCGCGTAGCGCTTCAAGATCGCGAATGGTCTGATTGGCCTCCGCCTGAACCTGGCGGATATCGCCCGGGCGAGTCGCGTCGCCGCCAAAGATCTGTCCTTCCTGAATGACGCCGGCCAACTGGCCGCCGCCGCCCGGACCGCCACGGTTTCCGGCCTGTTGCTGACCGCGCTGGCCGCCACCCTGACCGCCCTGACCATTTTCACCTTGCTGGCCTTCCTGTCCTTCCTGGCCGCGCTGGCCGCCTTGACCACCACGCGCCTGCTGGCCTTCTCCGCGCTGGCCACCTTGACCACCTTGACCGCCCTGGCCCTGCTGACCCTGCTGGCCCTCTCCGCGCTGACCGCCCTGGCCATTCTGGCCGCGAGCCTGCTGACCTTCTCCACGCTGGCCGCCCTGGCCACCTTGACCCTGCTGGCCTTCCCCGCGTTGACCGCCCTGGCCACGGCCTTCCTGACCGGCGCCACGCTGGCCCTCCTGGCCACCCTGGGCCTGCTGCTGGCCACCCTGACCGCGGCCTTCCTGACCGGCGCCGCGTTCACCATTCTGGCCACGCTGACCACCCTGACCGTTCTGGCCGCGCGCCTGCTGGCCTTCACCGCGCTGGCCACCCTGACCGGCGCGTTGTCCTTCCTGCCCGCCCTGGCCCTGCTGACCCTGTTGATTCTGACCGTCCTGGCCCTCTCCACGCTGACCCTGCGCCTGTTGCTGGTTGCGCGCGCGGAGCGCGGTGGAATTCAGCCGATCGATCAGCTGGCCGGTCTGGTTGAGAGCCTCCTGGGTCTGCTGGATCTGGCGATTATTGCCGTTGGCCGCCTGAGCAGCCTGTGCGGCCTGTCCCAGGCGCCGGGCCGCATCGTCCAGGGACTGCTGAATGGTGCGTTCCTGCTGAACGGCGTCATTCATGCGCGCGGCTGCGGCCGCCTGATTGCCGTCCGACTGATTGTTCAAACCGGCTTCCAGCATTTGCCGGGCATAGTTGGCGCGCGCCTGAAGCTGTCCCTGCTGAATGGTGTTGTTGGCTTCACGCGCGCCGGTGGCCGCTTCCCGATTCTGGCTGGTCTGCAGCTCGCGAAGCTGCTGTTGCAGGTTGTTGACCGTATCGGTCACCTGCTGCTGGGCCCGGTTGATATCTTCGACGCGCTGCTGCGCATTCGGAGCGCCGGGATTCTGGGCCAGCTGAGCCGTCTGGTTCTGAATGGCGCGCTGTTGATTGGCGGCGCGCTCCGCCAGGCCCTGCGCCTGGTTCAATTGAGCGGACGGATCGCCGTTCTGGCCGCCGCGCTGGCCGCCTTGCTGGTTGCCGGCCTGTTGACCGCGTTGACCACGCTGCTGGCCACCATTCTGAAGCGCCTGCTGCGCCTGCTGGATGGCGTTTTGCACCTGCTGGCTCGCCTGCTGCTGGCCCTGCTGGCTCCCGTTCTGAGCCTGCTGACCCAGGTTGTTCGCGGCCTGCTGCAGCTGTTGAGCCGCCTGCTGCAGCTGCTGATCATTGTTCTCACGCGACAACCGGTCCAGCTGACGCGCCATATCCTGCGCTTCGCGCTGCAGATCCTGGGCGTTGCGGGAATTGCCGCGGCCGTTCTGCTGATTCTGCTGCTCGCGCTGGACTCGCTGCGCCAGCTGCGCCAGTCGGTCCTGCGCGGCCTGTTCCTCGGGCGTCTGCTGCTGTTGCTGATTTTGCTGACCCCGCTGGGCGGCCTCGTACTGGTTGCGCTGCGCGTCGAGCTCGAGTTCAAACAGGTCCGCCAGATCCTGCGCGTTCTGCTGGCCGCGCTGGCCTCCCTGCTGTCCACCGCGCTGGCCGCGCTGGCCGCGTTGCGCCTGCATTTCAATCTGGATCTGCGTGAATGAGCTTTCGACCACTCCGAGGTCCGCCAGCGCTTCATATTCGGCCTCGAGAGCCTTCTCGGCCTGGTCCTTGCCGAGCAACTCGGCCGCCTTGTTCATGTTCTCCACGGCCTTCGTCAGGCTCTCCGAGAGTTCCTTGAAATTGTCGTCCTCATCGCTGAGACCGCGCGCTTCCAGGCGATCGCGCAGCGTCTCGGCGCGTTCGGCCAGCGCCGACTGGTTTTCGCCGATGGCATGCAGGTTGTCGCTGAACTGGGACTGCTGTTCCTTGAACCGGACAGGATCTTCCTTCAGCTCGACCATGTTATTGGTCGCCACGATGATGTCCTTCTGGACCCGCGTCAGCGCGTTCGGGGAATTGTCTTCACGCTGACCCCGCTGGCCGCGTTCGCCCTGCTGTTGTCCACCACCGCCGCCGCCCTCTCCGGGATTCTGCTGCCGGTACTCGAAGCCGAACGGGCGGATTTCGATGAAGTAAATGTCCGTCTTGACGCTGTGCGACGGGTTGGCCGTGTCGGTGGCCTTGCCGTAATACGAAATGTAGTTGCCCGGCCTGAGCGAGTACTCTTCCAGGAAGAAGGTGTACGTGCCGGAGATCGTCTTCGGCGCCGACGCCTGATTCTGGAAGAGTTCGACCTTCTTCTCTTCGCCGCGCCCGTTCACCTTGTAATAGATCTCGAGCGACGTGACTCCGAAATCGTCCTCGGCGCGCAGTTCGCTGAACACTTCCTCGAGGTTCGTGGCGCGGTAGTCGCGCTGGGGCCGGATGAACGCCACGATCGGCTTGCCGTCGCCGCGCGCGTTGACGCGGTATTCGTCCAGACCCAGATAGGTCCGCCCGCTGTTGTCGGTCAGCTCGATGCGAAACGTCGTATTGGTTTCGACCGGCAGTTTACCGGTCACCAGCTTGTCTCCGGACGGAGACATCGCGATGCTCTTCCCGTCGGGAAACACGATGCGCCCGCTCTTGAGCGGCTTGCTGCCCGTCGCGGTGATATCGACCACGGTTCCGGTCAGCGCGTCAATGTCGAGGCCGTTGTCGACCGTCTTGTCGGCGAGCCCCGTGTAGCCGGGGTAGTGGTAGACATAGGTCAGCTTTTCGACTTTCGGCAGGTCCTCCACCCGGATGGTGAAGTGATCGGAGTTCTTCCCGAGGGCGACCACGTAATACTCTACGCCCTCCTGCATGTTCCACAGCTGATACCGGTAGGTCGGGTCGCTTGCGGGAACCACATCCATCGACGCCGATTCCCAATCCTTGCTCGAGTCGAACTTCAGGTGAATCTGGGCGCGTTCGGCGTTGAGCCCGGTCAGGATGGCTTTGATATCCACGTTGGCGCCCTTCGGAACCGTGACACTGCCCGGTGTCACCTGCAGCTGAATCCGGTCGGCGTCCGGCGGAGTCATGAGCGGATTGGCAATGATGCGATTCAGACCAAACGGGGTCAGGAATATGAGAGCCACGTACAGACTGGCAATGAACGCCGCCGCCAGCGCTCCGGTCACGGCCCAGGCGGCGCGTTTCTTGGTGCGGTCGATCTCGTCGCCGAACCGGACGTGCTTCGTCTTCTCCAGCGCGTCTTTGACCACCAGAATGCCGAACGGCCCATGTTCCGGCTTCGGCTTGACGATGACTTCAACCGCGCTCACAAGCCGGTCCTTCAGACCCGGGTTGCGCTCCTCGACGAAGCGCGCCAGGTCAATATCCGACGGCGTCCGGCGGAGCGGCCGGATCACCGCAAACAACACGACGGCCAGAAGGGCAAGCGGCGCCAGAATCTTGTACGCCGTCAACAACCCATAAGAAACGCCGGCGGAGTTCGCCAGGGCGATCCCGGCAAATGTCGCCAACAACATGAAGGCCAGCACCCAGGCCATTCCGCGCACCCACACGAACCTCTTCCACTGGCTACGGACTCGACCGATCTTCTGGAGCAGCTCTTCATTGGGTCTCATCGTTGGATTCATGCGTTTCTCCTGGCAGACGGTTTTCCGGTCTCGACGGCTGCAAAGCGCCGGTTATGCCCGGCGCGGCTCGATTTGCGAACGTTGCGTGCGATTGGCTATAAATATCTCCGAAATACCGAACAGTATGGCGGCCAGCAACAGATACCACCATGTCAGCGAACGGCGGGCATGTTCTTCCTGCGCATTGGGCGCCAGGATATCCGAGGCCTTTCCTTCATCCAGCCGCTGGACTCCCGCCAGCAGATCCTCCGGCAACATCGCTTCGAGATTTCCCTCGTTCATCTGCGGGTCGACGGCGAACAGTCTCAGGTCCTTTCCGACCTGAACATCATAGAAACCGGGAACGGCCGGCGAGTAAAACTTCTGCTGTCCGGGCTTGATGTCGCCCAGCGATTCCCGCTCGCCCGCGGGTGTCTTGACCGAGGCGGCGGTTCCCTCCACGCTTCCGGTGATCGGCACCCCTTCGCCCATCGAATACCAGCTGCGCGCGTCGTTATATCCCGAAAGGTACCGAACGATCTCGTGAATCAGCGGAGGGAAGGAAATTTTCAGCGCCAGATCGCTCCACGCCAGGTTGTGCACGGTCGATGCCATGACGATCAGGCCGCGATCCTCCGGCTTCGATTCCACCAGAAACGGCGAGCCGTCATCGAACCGCGCCATGACCGAAGCGCCCGGCTGCGGCTGGACCTCGATGTAGGCAAAGAACTCAGCCACGCTCATCGTCAGCTTCGCGCTCTTCTCGAACGGCTTGAAGATCGAGTGGTTCCGGTCGTAATTCGTGACAGAAACGAAGGGCTGCCCACGATCCTGTCGGACGATGATCTGCCGGGTCGGCTTCACCGGGAAACTGGCCTGGGCGCCCCACCAGTCCATTTTGGCGTTCTGCGCCAGAATCACGAACTGTCCCTGCCCGGTCTTTCGCAGTTCTTCCATCCGCTTCCACACTGCATCGTTCAGGCGGGGCACATCGTTGATGATGACGACCTGATGGTTGACCAGTTCCTCGGGAGTGAGCTGTCCGGCCGGAACAGCGGCAACCTGAAACGGCAGCGTGTCGCTTGCGGTCAGCGCGGTGCGCAACTGGAAGCTCTCTTCCTTGCGGCCGTTGTCCACCACGAGCACCTTCAGCTTTTCCCGGCGCTCCAGGGCGAGCACGAACATGTTGTCTTCTTTCAGCGGGTCGTCCGCTTCGATCGCCACAGCGGCCTTCGAGAGACCCACCGGCAGGTCAAACCCTGAAAACTCCGCCAGGCTCGAGCCATTCGCGGGGAGCGTCACCATCCGCCGGCCCATTGGACTGCCATTGACGGTCAGCGTGACCGGCACATCCTTGGCCTCAACCTTCTTGTAATTACGAATCCGGGCCACGATGCGGCCCGAATACGTCCGGGTGAACGACGCCGCGTCCGCGCTGACACTCTCAATGCCCAGGTTATTCGGATTCTCTTCGGCGACCGACACCATCTCGGTCTGGACTTCTTTTCCAATCACGTTCTCGTGACTCGTCCGGTTCCAGCCGTTTCGCTGGAAATCGGAAATCACCACCAGTTTCCTTGGGCCGGCCGGGGCCTGGGAAAAGTAACGATCCGCGGTCACGAAGGCGTCGAAATAGCGGGTCCCGTTGAAGGACAACTCCAGGGTGCCCAGCATGGACTTCAACTGATTCTTGTCCGTTCTCCACACCGAGTTGGTCGAATTCGGCGTCGCCAGGACCGTGGCCGCGTCACTGAATCCCACAATGATCATCCGGTCGTTGGCGCCCATCCCGTCGATGCGTTTCCGGGCTTCTTCCTTGAGACGATCGAAGTGATTGCCATAACGCATACTCATCGAATTGTCGAGGAGCATCACGATATTGGCGTCGCCGGTTCCGGTGTCGCCCGGCTTCGGCGGGGTGTAGGCCATAAACGGCCGCGTGAACGCCAGAACCAGCAGCGCGAAGATGCCGAGACGCAGCAGCATCAGCAGGAGGTTCTTCAGCTTCTGCTGCCGCACCACCTGCTTGGGCACTTTCAGCAGGAACATCAGCGAACTGAAATGGATGATCTCCGACCGTTCGCGCCGCACCAGGTGCACGAGAATCGGCACGGCCAGCACGACCGATCCGATCAGAAAAAGTGGATTCAATAAGCCCATGACGTCCCCTGCCGCGAACTAAACCGTGGCGGATCGCGCCGCCAGATATTTGAACAACCCGGAGTCGAGCGGATCCGATGTATTCATCAACTGGTAGTCGATCCGCGCGCTCGTGAGTTCCTTCTGCAACTTGTCGATATGCTCGTTCAGGATCTTCAGATACTGATTGCGAAGGTATTCCGGGATCACATGCATCTTGCGGTCGGTTTCCAGATCTTCGAACTGCGCCATCTCCGCAAACGGAAACGTCAGCTCGAAGTTGTCCATGACGTGGAACGCCACCACGTCATTGCCTTTCGTCTTGAGCACCTTGAGCCCGTTCACGATGTTCTCGGGCTCATCGTAGAAATCCGAAATCACGATGATCAACCCCCGCCGGTTGAGCATCTCGGCCAGGTAATGCAGCGGCTTCCGGAATTCGGTTTCCTTGCTGGCGACGATCCGGTCAATTTCGGAAAGGATCGTCAGCAGCTGGCCGCGGCGCCGGCTTGACGGGACGTATTTCACAACGTCCGTGTCGAACGTCAGCAGGCCGACGGCGTCGCGCTGGTGGTACGCAAAGTACGACAGGCACGCCGCCAGCATGCGGGCATAGTCCAGCTTGGATACGGCGCCCGACGAGTAGTTCATCGAACCGCTGACGTCGACGAGAATGAGAACCTTCGTGTTGGTCTCGCCTTCGAACAGCTTGATGTACAACTTGTCGGTGCGGCCGTAAACGTTCCAGTCGACGCGCTTGATCTCGTCGCCGGGCACGTAGGCGCGATACGCCGCAAAATCGACGCTGAACCCCAGGTACGGCGAACGGTGGAGTCCCTGGACGAACCCCTCGACCACCGTGCGCGCCACCAGCTCCATGTTCTGAATCCGGATCAGAACCTTGGGATCGATGAAGCGATTCGATACTTTTTCAGCTACAGGAGCGGCCATTCGCGGTTATTCCTTGATCCCGGATTTCGGCGCCGGAACGGTTTCGATCAGCTGCTTGATGATGTGTTCCGACGTCACGCCTTCCGACTCCGCATGGAAGTTCGTCAGGATACGGTGACGGAAAACGGGATACGCAACCGCCTGGATATCTTCGACCGAAACGTTATAGCGCCCGTTCATCAACGCGCGCGCCTTCGCGCCCAACACCAGGAACTGCGACGCCCGCAGGCTGGCGCCGTAGTTGACGTACTTCTTGATGAAGTCCGGCGGATTCGGCAGCGACGGACGGCTCGTCCGGGCCAACTGGACCGCGTACTTCGTGATGGATTCCGCAATCGGCATCTTGCGGATCAGGCGCTGGAACTCGATGATCTCCGGACCGCTGATTGTCTTTTCGAACTTCACGTTCTGAACCGACGTCGTCTGGTTGACGACCTGCATCTCCTCGGACTCCGACAGATAGTCGATCACGATGTTGAACATGAACCGGTCCAGCTGCGCTTCCGGCAGCGGATAGGTTCCTTCCAGTTCAATCGGGTTCTGCGTCGCCAGAACGAAAAACGGCGGATCCAGGGGATAAGTCGTGCCTTCCACAGTCACCGAACGCTCCTGCATGGCCTCCAGCAGCGCGGACTGCGTCTTGGGCGGCGTACGGTTGATTTCGTCCGCCAGAATGATGTTGGAAAAGATCGGCCCTTTCACGAAGACCCGCTGACGCTTGCCGGTGGCCTTGTCTTCCTCGATGATTTCGCCGCCCGTGATATCGGCCGGCATCAGGTCGGGCGTGAACTGGATACGTTTGAAATTCAGGTGCAGAACCTGCGCGATCGTTGCGATCAACAGCGTCTTGGCGAGACCCGGAACGCCGGTGATGATCGAGTTTCCACCCGTCATCAGCGACATCATGACCTGCTCCACGACGTCTTTCTGCCCGACGATGATCTTGCGGACTTCAGTGTCAATCCGCTTCAGATCGTTATGAAAGCGCTCGACGATTTCGAGTTCCTTTTGTTGCTCCACGCTTGATTGCACGAAAATTACCTCACAAGTTTAAGTAAAAGTTCCTGGGCCGGCTCGAATGACGGCGCGATCTTGAGAGCCTCGAAGACATCCTTACGGGCTTCGTCGGTTCTGCCATCTCCGAATTTGGCTTCGGCGAGATTGTAGTAAGCGCCGGCGCGGTCCGGAGCGTTCAACGCCAGCAGCGTCTCGAACTCCCGGGCGGCCTCCGCAAACCGTTTCTGGGCAAGCAGTAACGCCCCCAGCGTCCTATGGGCGTCCATTCCGGCGGTCGTCAAAGGCTGGATATACATGGCCCCTTCAAGCGCGGTTGTCGCGCCCGCCAGGTCCCCCTGCTCTTCCAGCAATTTCGCCAACGCCATGTTCGAACCAAAACTGGTCTCCGACCAGGTCAGCAGCTTCTTCAGCGTTTCGATCGCCGATTTCTTGTCTCCCTTTTTCAGGTACGCCTGCGCCAGCGTCTCATAGGGGTTGTGGACATCGTACTGCTCGGGATACATCGCGATCGCCTTCGACAATGCGTCGATCGCCTTGTCCGTTTCACCGGCTTTGAGCGCCTCTTCGCCTTCAGTCACCATCTTCCCGTAGGCTTCGAAATCAATGCCGGCAACCCGCGCGTTAACCCACTTGCTGAACTCGCCGTCGAATTCGGTCAGACTCACATTAAGGACTTCCTTGAACACTTCGGAAGTCGAACGTCCCGCTTTGTATGAAAGCAGCATCTTGCGGATGGACGGAAATCCCCACTTGTCCTGAATGAAATCCGCCACCAGCGACGCCTGGTAATAGGAAATGATCACCTGCTCCGGGAACGTCGGATGAATGAACCCGTTGTTCAGGTCGGCGATCGGCAGGAACTTCTTTTCCTTGATCGCCATCAGGAACTCCGCTTTCATGTCGTCGCCCCAGCCCGGAAACCCTTTTCGCTCCTCGGACACCGACAGGCCTTCGGAGAACCAGCGCGGTATCTTGTGGTCGGTCATCTGCAGGGTGATGACGTGCGTGAATTCATGCCACAGCGTGCTGCCCCAGTTGAACTCGTTGGGCGGACGCGCCGACGGCGAATCCATCGCGAACACCTTGCCGAAGCACACGCCAAGCGCGCCGATCCCCGGCATCCCGAGAATACGGACCGCGAAATCGGCGTGATCGGGAAACATCTCGAACGTGATCGGCCCTTCCGGGGTGAATTCGTATTTCTTAGTGAGCGTGGCGTAGGCCTTCTCGAGCGTCTCCGTCACATACGGACGCAGCGCGGCGCTTTCCTTTCGATGCAGCTTCACCTGAAAGTGCGGCGTCTCCAGGCGTTCGAAGCTGGCAAAACTGGTCAGCAGCTTCAGCGTGTTGTACGTCCAGATGTTGAACGGGTCCCCGACAAACGCGTTCTCGAGAACCTCCTGCCCTTCCTTTTCCTCGCCCAGACGCAGCAGGTTGACGCCCAGGATGTTCTGCGAACGCCAGTCGCGCGGATTGATCTGGACCGCCTGGCGGGCGAAGCCCACCGCTTCCTTGTACAGGCGCAGCGATACCGCGCTGTCGGCGAGCGTGTAATAGAGACCGCTGTCGAGCGGATTGATCTCCAGAACCTTCTTTGAATATTTTTCGTATTCGGCGGTATTGCCGCGCAGGAAATTCACCGCGGCCAGCAGGCTGTAGGCCGGGGTCGACTGCGGATTGATCTTGAGCGCCTCGTTGATCGCTTCGATGGCTTTGTCGTACTCCTCCGCCTCGACGCGCGACGCGGCCACGGTCAGGTGGGCGGTAATCAGATTCGGGTTGATCTGGAAGGTGGTGTCCAGTTCCTTGGCGGCGCCTTCCGGATCGGTCAGTTCGAGAGCCTTGAACAGTCCCAGGTGGGCTTCCGCGATATTCGGATTGATGTTCAAGGCATCGCGATAGCTGTCGATCGCCTCCGGTTCGTTGTACTTCTCGAGGAGCAGATCGCCCCAGAGCACAAACAGGTCGGCGTTCTGACTATCCGCGCTGCGCGCCGTCTTGAGTGTGTCGTTGGCGCCATGGAAATCCTCGGTCGCGCGCAGGGCCTCGGCCACGTTGACGAGACTGGAGGGCGTCCAGACGTTGGAGCACTTGTTGGTGTACTCGTCAATGAGCGTCTGGAAGATCGCGAGGGATTCGCCGCGCTTCCCGCTCTCCTCGAGCGCATGCGCCTTCTCGACCCGCGCCGCAACGCTGAGCGACGCCGCGGGCGTCATATTGCCCTTGTCGTTCGTGTTTGCGCACGCCGCCACGGTGGGAACGGCGTCGGCATGAGCGATGGCCGCCGCATAGTTTCCGGTGGAACGGTTCACCCGCGCAGCCGCCAGCCGGATTGGCGCGGACGTCGGGCGCGCTTTGCTCCATGCTTCGAACCGGTCGCGGGCTACGGTGTATTGACCCTGGCGGGTCCAGAACTCATAGAGCCCCTGGACCACGGCGGGATCGTTTGAACCGCCGGCCACCGCCTGTTCGAGAATCGGGCCGGCATCCTTGTATTCCCCTTTGTGGACCATCTCCACAGCTTCGGGCACGCTGGCCTGCCGGACGGCGCCGCCGGCCCGGCATGAAATACAAAAGACCAGAACCGCGAGGAGCTTCCAGGAACGCAAGAACCTCCCCATTTATTTCTTCTCCAGCTGACGGATTTCCGCGGTCTTCTGGGCCAGCTTGAGGAAGAGTTCCTGCAGTTGACTGTTGAACTCGTCGGCTCCAAGCTTTCCTTCGTCCAGCCGGAGTTTTTCGATCTTCAGTTCAATTTCCCGCCGTTCGTCGAGCAGGGTCTGCATGCGCACGTCGGCCGAAGTAGCCGGACGATCGACATTGATCATGGTGTAGCGGGCCAGAACCGGCAGATCCTTGGCGGTATTACTGATCGCCTCCAGCCCGTTGTCCGACAGCATGGGATGTTCGGTGGCCAGTCGCCCCTGCTCCTTGTAGTAACGGTCCACGGAATCGCCGGCGAATTTGAAGGCTTCCCAGACCGATACCTTCTTGTCTTTGTCTTCATCGGCGGCGGCATCCGCGAGCGCAGCCAGGAAATGATCGTAAAAGATGGTGTCGTTGACTTCCGACCCGCTCCGGGTAGCGGTGATCAGGACGCGGTCCTTCCCGGCCATTGTCTCGAGCGACGCCCCACTGCTGTTGGTCGTGTTGATGATGACGACGCGCGCAACCTTCGGGATCATCTGGGAGTATTCCGTTCCCGTAAAATCCGGCCCCTGGATGTTGAACTTGTAATCCATCAGCCCCTGGGGAAGCTGCGGACCACCACCGCCCCCCCGGCCGCCGCGGCC
>DASUFH010000233.1:0-5748 GCA_036274645.1 Terriglobia bacterium | reverse complement strand
CATGGTACCCGACGGCACGACATCGCGAATGACGATCTTGTCCTTGAACGCCGGCGTAATCAGGTCGTCCCAGTCCTTCGGAGCGTCCTCCGGCTTCAACAGGTCATGGTTGTACACAATGACCTCGGGAAGGAGCATCTCCGCATACCAGTAGCCTTGCGGATCCGAGCGGGCGGGATCGATCAGGTCGGCGTGTTCGGGGTGAGAGGGCGCCAGCAGCCCCTCAGCGGCAGCCTGCGACAGTCCCTGCAAGGTGCCGCCCCACAGGAACCCCGCCTGAGGATTCGCCTTCTCGGCGCGAAGCCGGTCCAGCGTCGCCTGCGCCCCGGCAATCACGCTATCGACCTTCCCTTTGTACTGCGGGTATTTCTCCGTGAAAAGCGCGACGACCGCGGCAACCTCGTCTTTGTCGCGTCCGGTGTAGATGATGAGGTGGTCGTCCGAACCGCCGGCGCCGTCAGAGCCGCCGCGGCATCCAGCCGGCGCGAACAAGATAAGGAAAAGAATGCAGATAGCAGCCGGCTTCACGCGAGCAAGACTAGACAAACCGCGCGCTCACGTCAAGTTCGGACAGACGACAGTCGACGTCCTCCGGCTGTCATTGTTCATTGCCTGTTATCGATTGTCCGATGAACTTCTTAATTGTTCGCTGGCCTGCCGGGGCGGGCAATGAAACAGCCCCTATTTCACAATCGATAACAGGCAATGAACAATGGACAGCCGGGAGCGGTGGGCGCGCGCTATCGGACGGGCATTTTCAGCGCATATACGTAAGGAGTCGATGGTGGAGTGAGAATTTTGGACATGACGAGGCGATCGACAGTTCTGTTGACGAGCATGGTGTAGTACCAGGCAAAGAAAGTCTTGAATGCCGAATAACGTCCGGAATCGACCTTCCGGTGAGCCTTCAATAGATCGTCACGCTGACTCTTGAAAAACGGCAGAAGCTTGTCCCGGGCCAGAACCACCGCATACGAACGAAAGCGGCGCGCCTCAACTTCTTCAAGGACGAATCCGGAACGGCGAACGTCATCGAGCGACGGCTTCTGCTCAAGCAAAGAGTCCCCGACTGAAACCAGCTGGTAACTCTCTGAATCCCATGAATCCCGTTGGATCTTCCCTGCCCAGTCCCGATCACCCTCCACAAGCCAGCCGTAGAACTCGCTCTTTCCGTGCGCCGGCGGCGCCGGCAGGAAGGTCTTGTCGTCTGCAAAGACCTCCACCATTCCGCTGAACAGAACGCCTCCCACCATCGCGGCGTAAAGGCGCTCGTCCATCGGAACGTCCTTGCCGCCCGAAAATGAAGACAGCAGCGTCTCGATGTCGCGCATCCCGGCCTGGACCACCACGGCAAAATCCCGTACATCGCGATCCAGGGCGCTTTGCAACTCCTCGATATCCCGATCGCGAACGACGAGCACCGCCGGGACAAAGTCTCCCCGATAGCGGCCCAAAAGTCCGAGGTCCATCAGTTCGGTGTGGATGCCGTCGATTTCGCGGGTGGTCAGCCCCAGTTCCTTCGCCATCTTGGACTCGGACCAACCTTCGTGATAACCGACCATTACCAGGCGGGCCTTGTCCTTCGATAACGCGGCGGCGGCTTCCGGAGCGGGAGGGATGGAACCGAAATAGAAGTCCGCATGGACCTTGGGCCGATCGACCTTTTTTTGCGCGGCGGCCGCAGGAACGATCAGCATTGCGGCGATTAGAAAAGCTGCTTTCATGATGGCTTCGAGTTCGCGAACCACAGCGTTCGCGTATTGCGGGCCACAGACAAGCGAGATTGGCCGGACGTCAATCTTTGGCCAGAAGTTCAGCTATCGGCTTTTTTTTGTTCCGGCGCCATAGACTGGGTGACACCAGGTCCGGTATTTCGCCATACGTCCTTTGACGACGTCGTAATAAATCTGGCGGATGCGCGCCGTGGATGGCCCCAGACCGCCCGATCCCACCGTACGGAAGTCGACTCGCCCAATGACGCTGATCTGAACGCCGGTTCCACACAGGAACGCCTCGTCCGCCAGATAAACTTCAGTGCGGTCGATCGGCCGTTCAACCACGGACATGCCGAGTTCGTCCCGCATCAATTGAATAATGGTGCGCCGCGTGATCCCTTCCAGAACGTTGTCGGTGATCGCCGGCGTGGCCCACACACCGTTGCGCAACACAAACAGATTGGCGGCAGAACCTTCGGAAACGTGCCCATCCTGATTCAGAACGAGAACCTCATCGAATCCGGCGCGGACCGCGTCTGTTTTCGAAAACGCCGAATTGACATACGCTCCGGAAATCTTGCCGCGCGCGGGAATAATGTTGTCGTCGACGCGCCGCCAGGAAGAAAACGTCACGTGCATGCTGTCTTCGTTCGTGCAGTACTGACCGAACGGCAGCGCCAGCATGGACACCTCCGGATGGAGGCCGTGAAGCTTCACTCCGATGATCTCGTCGCCGTAGAAGGCCAGCGGGCGAATGTAGCAATCCTCGCGGAAGGCTTCCCGGCTCACCAGGTCGGTCATCGCCCTCACAAGGTCGGACGCCTGGTACGGGAGTTCCATGCAGAGCAATCGAGTCGACTGTAGAAAGCGCTCGAAGTGATCGTGTGGGCGGAAGACAAAGAGCTGTTCTTCGTCGTCGTTCCAGTACCCGCGTAGTCCGCCGAATACCCCTGTGCCATAGTTCAGACCGTGCGTCAGCACGCCCACTTTGGCTTCGGAATATGGAACGATTCGATCCTTGAAGAATACGTATTTAGGTAGCACCACACACCTCATAGCGCCGGCGCGCTTCTGGGCATTATACGACACCGGCGCGGAAAGGGGCGGATGGACCGGCCCCAGCCGGCCTATTTCAGGCGGCCTGATCCTCGGAAAAGGACGGCAGACCCGAGGCCAGCAGGCTGGCCAGGGCGACGCCGGTCGCCGCAAAGTAGAATGGCGCGGCGCGCCCACCATATTGAAACAGGGTGGTGGAAGTGATTGGCGCCACGAGCCTTGATATGCCTGCAAACGTTTGGGCGACACCCATGGTTGCGCCGACTTCACCTTTCTCGGTCGCCCGGGACATCAGGGCCGTGGTGGCGGGAAACAACAGCGCCGTACCGACCGGAATAAGTGGAACCACGACCGCTAATGCCCACAGGTTGGAAGCAAAGGGATATCCGATCAGCCCCGCAATCAGAGCTGCGGCGCCGACCCGAATGGACCGGGGTTCCCCGATGCGATCCACAATGGGACCGACCAGGGCAGACCGCATCACCACCGAAAAGACCCCGACATATAAGAAGACGTATCCCACCGTACGTTCCGTGAAGCCAAAACGCGCTCCCAGATAGAGAGAAAGGATGGCGGACATCGACGATAAACCGAACATTCCAGCCCCATAGATCAGCGTCAGGCGTGGAACCACACCCTGAGGCCGGCGTACGACCGTCCAGACCCCATTCCAGACGGGCTTGCGCGCTGCCGGCAAAGCGCCAGGCTTCCGCGACTCCGGCAGCCAGAGCCAGGCGCCGACAAGGTTGAGAGCGCAAAGCGAAGCGGCGAGAATGCCCGGACCGAATTGTCCCCAGACTGACGCCAGGGATCCGATCGCCGGGCCGATCATTGTTCCCACGTTGGTGCCGGCCGACAACCAGCCCAGACCTCGAGCGCGTTCAGCGGGCGGCAGCGTGTCGGCCACATAGGCCTGGGTCACGGCAGTGGTGCCCCCGCCGGCGCCCTGAACCATTCTCGCCAGAAACAACATGCCGATTGAATCTGCGAACCCGAAGATCACGTACCCGGCGGTCAATGCGGCCAGCCCGGCCAGGAGCGCGGGACGTCGTCCATACCGGTCCGACACCCGCCCCCAGAGCGGAGCGGATACCAGCTGCGCAACGAAGAACGAAGAGAGGACAGCCCCGACTACGGTCGGGGAAGCGTTCAGCTTGAGGGCATAAAACGGGATGAGGGGAAAGACCATCGCCGCGCCCATCAAATCGACGGTTGCCACGGCAATGAGAACGGCCAGACGCCGCATCGAATCAGTCACCGAAGGAGAATACGGCGGAAAGCTTCATCACAGAAACAAAAAGGCGCCGCCGGTTCGGCCGGCGGCGCCAAGAAGGGGGGGGCAGACGTATCCGGTTAGTTGTTGATCATGCGGATACCGAACTGGACCTGGCGGCCGCAGAACGCGTTGATACCGACGCAACCGCTGGCGTATGCCGACCGCTGCGCGTTCGACGTATTGAACTTGTCGATGATCACGTCCGACGAGTCCCCCGACGGTCCGAGGCTGAGGTACAGATCGGCGGGCGTCGGGTGGTTCAGCACGTTGGTCGCGTCGATACGGATCTGGATGCCGCGCCGTTCGGTGAACATGAACGTCTTGGCGAGGTTCGCGTCCAGATAGAACCGGCCCGGCTGCTTCATGGTGCCGCCGCCCAGGCTGCCCTGGTGGCCCGGCATGGGATTCTGCAGCATGATCAGCACGGGGGTCGGATCGGTGTCGCTGAGCGCGAACGCGCCCGGCGTGCCGGTCGGAACTTTCAGGACCAGCGCTTTCAGATTGCACTGGGCGGCCAGAGCCATGCCTCCCGTCCGGTCGGCGTTGAGCGCAACCGTGCCGCTCGTGCACTGGGGGTCGGGAATGACCGCAAACGGACTCGGATTGCCGAAATACGTCAGGCTACCGTCCGCCGCGTTCCGCTCACAGCTTCCCGTGGGATTGGTCCACAGCGGAGAAACCACGTCCGGGAAAACCAGCCCGGAGGCGCAATTCGATCCACCCTGGAACAACGTGCCCGAATAGGCGTCGCAGCCCGAGGCGGTTGCCGCCGACGAACCGAACATGGTTTCAGCGGCAAAGATGCTCATCGGCTGTCCGGACTGGGCGTTATAGATGATGCCCATCTGCCAGCCACCAAGAATCTTCGTCACCCAGCCGGGCGCCGTGCTCAGCAGCGGCTGGCCCGGACCGAACGGCAACGGGAACACACCGTTGACCCGGATGGCGTGCTTCAGGCTGTCGCTCGATTCTCCGTAGTCCTGCTTCCGCGTTTCCTCATTTTTCGGATCGCTGAAGCCGGTAACTGATCCGAACGACTGACCACCCAGCGCGTTCGAGTTGAACGTGTTTGTCCGGTAGAAGTCGCGCGGTAGAGCCAGCGTTTTCGACGTCAGGTAGGTAGCCTGGAAGCTGACGCCGGAAGATAGCCGCAGTGTGTACTGTGCCTGGAACTGATGGTAGTTGGTGTAGCCCCACGTGTCCTTATAGACCACACCCTGACCACCGGTGTTGCTCCCAGCGGTCGCGATGGGAACCGGAGCGAAAATGCTGCCTCCGCTCACCTGAGTATTACCCGTTGAAAGGGTCGGGTTCGCGATCAGGTAATCTTCCGGGAAACACCGCACGGAGTTCAGGTTCCCCTGCGTGGCGCTGCCCCCGATCAGATCGTAACGGAGTGTGGACGTCGCCATGGCGAGCCGGTCGCAACCGTTACGGAGCAGCGCCCCTCCGAGCGTGGAGCCGAAGGCCGTATTGCGGTTACCGGTTGGCGCCGTGTTCGATGGCGTCGTCGTAGCTCCGCCCGTCGACGGCGAAGTCGCGGCCAGCACATTGGCGACTGCGTAGAAGTTGCCGTTCGCCAGCAGCTGCGAGATCTGTCCATAGAGATCCGTTCTGGCGTTTCTCAGATGGGCCGATCCGCTCTGGTAGATGGTTCCCGCCGGACAGTTGATGTTCCGAGCCGGGTCAACCAATCCCGGT
>DASUFH010000232.1:0-3583 GCA_036274645.1 Terriglobia bacterium | reverse complement strand
ACCCATCCCGGCGGCACGGCGCCTTCGGCATAGGATTCAAAGTTTTCCTTCCAGGGCAGGGGATGAACGACGCGGATGCGCGATTCACCGCTCAGGCCGCCGACGGTTGCTTTGACGATGCCAGCCTGTTCCTTCTGATCGCCGGAAACGGTGAACGTTCCATCGGCGGCGATTTGTCCCTTCAGACCGTCGAGCGCCCATGTTGCTTTTTCTTCACGCATGAACACACCCTTCGCATCGAAGAGACGCGCCCGCAGCTTCACGCTTTGACCGGGCTTGAGGACGGCTTCCGCCGGCACAACCTGAACCCATGCGGGAGTGGCCGCTGCCCCGGGAGCGGGTTCATCGGCGGCGTATCCGGCGGTCGCTTTGGGCTGCCGGGGGCCGATGGCGTAAATGGCGTCGCTCGAAACGAAGTAGATTCGGCCGCGGGAGACGGCCGCGCCCGCATAGATCTGTTCTTCGGTGCCTTCTGAACCGCAACAGCTGTTCTTGCTGGGAGGCAACTGCACGGCGCTGAGAATCTCTCCTTTGGTGGCGCCGGGGCGCACGATGTAGAACCTGCCGCCCTCGTTGCCGACATATATCTTTCCGTCCGCAAGCACCGGCGGCGCCTTCTGGCTGGTGCCGAGCGACAGCGACCAGAGTTCCTTGCCGGTCTCCACATCGAACGCCAGGAGATTGGCGCCGTTGTCGATCTGGTAGATGCGGGAGCCATCAACGAGAGGCGACGAATAGCCGAGTTCAACGCCTTTCACCGACCATTGGGCGTTCTTGATCGTTCCCGTCTGAGATCCGTCGATCGAGGCAAGCATGCCCAGTTCGACGCCTTCGAGATTCTCATCGCCGTGGGAGAGAATCACGTTCGAGCCGCTGACCACCACGCCGGTATTGATGGCCCGTTTGGCCGCGACGAAACTCCAGACCTTTTCGCCGGTCTGCGGCTTGATGGCGTGTACGCCACCGTCACCGAGTCCGGCGATGAGGAGCCTCATGCCGTTGATCGTTGCAATCAGCGGGGAAGCGTAGGCGGTATCGTAGGGACGGCCGCCGGGATTGGCCACATAGATGATTTCGCCGGTCCGTTTGTCGAGCGCGATGAAGCGGTGCGAGCGGTTGGCGTTGCTGCCCCAGTTGGACACGGCGGCGGCCACAATCACCAGGTTCCCATCAATGACGGGAGACATGGTTCGTCCGCCGTGAGTGGTGAACGCGGCATATTCCTCGCCGAAGGATCGGCTCCAGAGAAGCTTTCCATCCTTGTTCAGCGCGATGACCTGAGCGCCGGCGCTCAGCGCGTAGATGTTCCCCGTTTCCGGGTCCGCGGCCGGGGTGGCCCAGGCGATGCGGTGTTTGGGGACATCGCTCTGAAAGATGCCGTATTTGTATTGCCAGAGAACCCTGCCGGTGTCGGCGTCCAGCGCCATCAGGCGTTCCTGTAACTCTGCGTCACGGCCCGACGGGTTTTGCACGTAGACGCGGTTTCCCATCACGATCGGCGTGGAGCGGCCGCCATAGGGGGCCCGCCAGAGAAAATTTTCCCCGTTGAGCGCCCATCGTTCCGGCAGGCCGGTTTCGCGCGACGTTCCATCGCGCTGCGGTCCGCGGATTTCAGGCCAGTCGCCCAGCGCGACGCGCCGGGGCCCCTGGCCGGTGACCGTGATGCCGGCGATCACCAGCGCCACAAGAAACAGTGCAGATCGTTTCAACATGGAACCTTTCCTCATACGGCGGATTGATTTCAGAATCGTCCATCTGGAGACCATCTATTTCTTCTTCCGGGTCAGGCTGAATACGCCGGTTGAAGCCGCGCTGGTGTAAAACCCCACGAATTCGCCTGTCGTGGCGCGGCCCACCCAGTCGTAGACGCCTCCATCCCGGGGACCCAGATCCGTTGTTCCTTTGAACAGGACTGCGCTTCCAGCCTGACGGCCTTCCATCTTAATGGAATACTTGTACGGCCGTCCGCAATCCCCTTCGAAAACAGCCTCCCATACGCCTTCTCTGGCGGTAATTGTCGCGTTCAGGGACGCGCAAACCGTCTGCGGCGGAACCGCGCCGGCCGACGGACTGTATGTCGCCCATGTTCCGCTCCACTCGCCGGCGATATCGGGCGGAGACTGCGCGCCCCCGCGGCCCCGCCCTTCCTGAGCGAAGCCCGCCGTCAGCGTCATCAGAGCGCAGGCGACCAGGGTGGCGATCTGTTTCATCTCGTGTTGGCCCTTCTATTTGAGCTGAACGTCATAACTCGCGAGTGTCATCTGGTTCCGGATGTACAGACGTCCACCGCTCACGACCGGGTGCGCCCAACTGGGAAACCCACGATCCGGAATTTTGAACCGGCCTTTTTCACGGTAGTCGGCGGATGTCGCTTCGACGAGGCCCACGACGTTGTCTTCGCTGAGTATGTAGAGATTGCCGTCGGCATATGAGAGTGAACCTTTGCCGACGCTGCGGTTTCGCCACATCATCTTGCCGGTCGCGAATTCGAGGCAGGTCAGAATCGAGTTGTGGAATCCGTAGAGATATCCGCCGACAAGCACCACGCCGCCGTGATGATTCTGCATATCGGATGTGAAGTAGGACTCTCGAGCGCTCACCATCCCGTCACGGGCCGTGAGGTTGAGCAACGCGCCGCCGGTACCGTAGGCCGATGTATAGAACACCTTATTGTCGGAGAAGATCGGTGTGGCGATGTTGGCGGTGTTGTTGGCGGCTTTGGTGTAGCGCCACATGACCTTCCCGTCGGACTCGCGGATGCCCACGCCCGCGGTGGAGGTGAGCGTCATCAGCGTCCGGACGCCGCCGATATCCGCGACGATGGCCGAGGCGTAGCCGGCCTCGCCGATGCCTTCGCTGGTCCACAGCGTCTTTCCCGTCATCTTGTCGAGAGCCACCATGCCGGCTCTCGACCCTCCAGGCGTAACGATGACCTTGTCGCCGTCGACGAGGGGTGATTCGCTGATCAACCAGTTGATGTTCTGTCCTCTGAAATCCTGCAGGATGTTGCGCTGCCAGACGATGGCGCCGTCCGCGATTTCGAGACACGCGAGGTCGCCGCTTTCGGTCAACGCATAAAGACGATCGCCATCGACGGTCGGCGTGCCGCGCGGGCCGGATCCGCGATCGTTGGTTCCTCCCTGCCCAAGGACTTTTGCCCACACGATTCTTCCATCGGCGCGGTTAATGGCGCCGACGGCGCTGTTTTTCGCCAGGGCAAATTGCACGTAAATCCGCTCTCCCTGAACGGCGACCGAGCCATAGCCGGGACCGAGATTGGCGTTGAGCCAGATTTGTTGTGGGCCGCCGGAGGGCCACTGTTTGAGGAGTCCTGTTTCCCGGGAGATCCCGTCCCGCTCCGGCCCACGCCACTGCGGCCAGTCGATCGGGGAAGGCTGAGCCAGGGTGACAGCCGTCATTCCAATAGTGAGAGCCAAAGCGATGACTGGATGCTGGCGGACCATCGCGGAATCCTCCGAGAAAGTGGTGAGTGGATGAAGTCGATGAAAAAACAGGGAGCAGTCTAGCACAGATGGGAATGCGTGGTCCGGAAGGCTCCGGATCAGCGCGCCACAGGATCGTT
>DASUFH010000231.1:0-2069 GCA_036274645.1 Terriglobia bacterium | reverse complement strand
CGATGATCTCGAATCCGAGCGCCACCCATTCCGTGCTGGCGAGAACGGTCGCTGCGTCCTGGCCCCCCTCGACCGGCGCCTTGAGCCGGATCACGATTTCCGGCTCGATTTTCGGAGATACCAATCCGCTCAGGGAAAGGGTTGCATCGTTCTGATCCGTGTAGAGAACGGTGTCGTCATACAGGTGCGCCCAGACGAGGGTTTCCAGTTTGAGCGCGCGCCAGATGGCCTTGTTGGCGTAGCCGACCTTCAGTCCGGCGCGGGCGTGCCCGGAAGCCAGGCGCCTTCGCGCGATCTCTGCCTCGACGGCATACGCCGCAGTCATGTCGAAGGCCGGGTCGCGCGTGGAAGGGCATTCCGCAACGGGCGCGCCGGCTTCGTAAGCCGCCAGTAATTCCTGAGCCAGGTCCGCAGAGTTCATGGGTTGCCTTTCATGTCATCAACGCTGGATCGGCGCGCGGTATCGGGTTGACTTCCGCCCGCCAAAAAAAACGGAACAAATCGGACACCCGCGGAGTCCAATAGCCCGTCTCAGCAGTTTTGGTTAAATTCACAGCAGTCCTAACACGTCTTTCGGCGTAAGCGCCGTAGTGTGCCAAAAGCGGAAGCAAAACAAAAGGAGGCGGGATGAGACGAGGGAACTCCAGATGGCGTCCGGGCCGTCGGCGCGTGGTCGCCGGGATCCTGGTCGTCGCGGCAGTCATTGGCGCCGTCGCCATGGTGGCGGTCGCGGCGGCAGACAATGGAACGATCAAGGGGGTTATCAAGGATACTGCCGGCGTTGTCATTGCCGGAGCGAAGGTGACCGCGGAAAATTCAGCCGCGAGCCTCCATCGCGAAACGGTGACCGACAAGAAGGGGGCGTATAAGTTTGAGAAGCTGCCGGTCGGCGCGTATCGAATTACCGCCGAACTCGCCGGCTTCCAGACCGCGCGATACACGCAGGTCGAACTCGCCAGCGGGAAGTCGCTCAATTACGATTTCAGTCTGAACGCGGGCGCGACCACGGAGATCGTGGAACTGGGGCCGAATCCGATTGCGGTACCGGACCTGAGCGCGTTCCTGAACGGCACGTTCGCCACGGACGCAGTGGCCACAGCAGCCAAACAAAAAACCAAAGGCGGATTTAGCGACTCGCTGCTGAACGCCGGCGTCAACGCCGGCGCGAGTGGCGCCGCTCGCAACAGAGGCCTCGGCGGAGGAGGGTTTGGCGGCGGCGCGGGCGCCGGCATGGGCGCCGGCATGGGCGCCGGTTCCGGCGGGGTGGTCGGTGGAGTTCTTGGTGGACAGCTTGGCGGGGTCCCGGGTGGCGCCCTTCGTTCCGTTCCGTCTGCGCCGCCGCCTCCACCGGCGCCGCGGCTGCCGCCATCGGTCGGGATCGCCACGGTTGTCCCCGCCGATCTGGCGCGCGCGGGAGCATTGAACGGGGTTTCGACGACTGGCGACAACCCGTTTATCTCCGTGGGCCAGACACAGCTCTCGACGTTTTCCAGCGATGTCGATACGGCGTCCTACGCCAACGTCCGGCGCTTCCTGACGCAGAACCAGCGTCCCCCGAGAGACTCGGTTCGTATCGAAGAACTCATCAACTATTTCAGTTATGACTATCCGATCGGTTCCGGCGGCGATCCCATCACCGGCAACGTCGAAGTGGCTTCCGCCCCGTGGAATACGGAGCACCGCCTGGTCCGCATCGGGGTTCGCGCCAAGCCTGTTCCCAGAAGCGAGAAAGCGGCCAATCTCGTCTTTCTGATTGACGTCTCCGGTTCGATGAACACACCGGAACGCCTTCCGCTTCTGAAGAGCGGCCTGCGGATGCTCGTGGACCGTTTGACTGAAAACGACATGGTCAGCATCGTCACGTATTCCGGAGCGGCGGGCGTGGCCCTCCAGCCCATCAGTGGAGATCGCAAGGAAAAGATCATTCAGGCGATTGAAGATCTGCGCGCCGAAGGCTCGACCAACGGCGGCGCCGGCATTCAGACGGCGTACGACATGGCGGTGGCCAATTTCATTCGCGGCGGTGTGAACCGCGTCATTCTTGCCACCGACGGCGACTTCAACGTCGG
>DASUFH010000230.1:0-2537 GCA_036274645.1 Terriglobia bacterium | reverse complement strand
AGAGAGCCATTTCGCATTCGCGAAATGGCTCTCTGTCCCTCATTCCCCTTCCGGGTCTGTCCCCGAAAAACCTTTTAGCGCGATCCGGCGGCAGCCGCTGCGGCCTTCTTCGTGACGGGCTTCGCCTTTCGGCCCTGCATGTAGAACTGCTCCATCGCCCAGCTGAACTGCGATTCCGTGCAAACGCCGGGGCAGATGGTGAGTCCCGTCGCGCGCTGCAGTTCGTCAAGGCCCGCCAGGCGACCCGGATCGGTGATGGCGACCCGCAGGATCCTTCCGTGCCGGCTGACCGGAACGGCCTGGTACCTCTCGGCGTCCTCCTTCGGCAGCGCGTCCAGCGCATCCTGAGCCGGAACGACTTCCAGAAGATCCAGAAAGGGCAGGCGATGCTGTTCGGAAATGCCCAGCGCGATGATGTGCTCGTTTGCGTAGCCCAGCTGCGTCATGCAGGCGCCGAGGCGGCGTCCATTCTTCTCCTGCAGCGAAACCGCCCGTTGGAGTTGTCCTTCAGTGATGACTCCCCGGCGGACGAGGAGTTGCCCGAGTCGTTTGATTGGCCGGCTGCCGGTGGCTTCCGACGGATCCTGTAACATTGTCAACGTTGCCATACGAATCCTCCCAGTTACGGAACAATGCAAACACCGAGACATGGTTTTGACCAGAGCTAAAAATGAAATCTTTTCCTGAGGAGCAGAATATTTGCAGCCGCGGGTTCGCGTCGCCGCAGAGGGGATGGCTATAATCGGAGGATTAATCCTGCCGCCCGGGCTGTGGCATTAGTGTGGCTGGATCGGAAACGGAACATCATGAAAGACCTTTTGACGCGCGCGCTGGAGACCGCTGAACTTCGTGGCGCCACCTATGCCGACGCCCGGTCCGTGGAGACGCTGGAAGAATCGATCCACGTCAAGAACGGTCGCGTGGAAGGACTCGGTGTATTCGAATCGATCGGGTTCGGCGTGCGGGTGCTGGTCAACGGCGCCTGGGGATTTGCGTCGAGCGCGGACCTGACCGGCGCCGAAGCGGAGCGCGTGGCCGCGCTGGCTGTCGAGATTGCGCTGGCCAGCGCGATCGTTCCGGGCCGGGCTGTCGAGTTGGGCGCGCCGGTCCGGAGTCAGGGCGAATACACGACGCCGATCACGATCGATCCTTTTTCGATTCCGGTCGAGCAGAAGCTGGATCTTCTGGTTCGATCCTCCAACATCATGCAGCGCAACCCGGCCGTTACGGCGGCCGAGGGCGGCTTGATTGCGATCCGCTGCCGGAAGATCTTTGTGAGTTCCGAGGGCGCCGATACCCGCCAGACGCTTTTTGAGACCGGCGGGTACATCCGCGCCACGGCGGTGGATGGATCGGAGATCCAGACGCGATCCTATCCCAACGCGTTCCGGTATCAGGGCGCGGCGGGGTGGGAATACATGGCCGACGCGGATCTGGAAGGCAACGCCGAACGTATTGCCGAAGAGGCGCGCGCGCTGCTCAGCGCGGATCCGTGCCCCCAGACAACCACCTCCCTGATTCTCGACGGATCGCAGCTGGCGCTGCAGATTCATGAGTCCTGCGGTCATCCCACCGAGCTGGATCGCGTCTTTGGAACCGAGGCCGCGTTTGCGGGGCGCAGCTTCCTGACGACGGACAAGCGCAACAATTTTCGCTACGGTTCCGACATCGTCAATCTGACGGCCGACAGCGTGCGTCCCACGGGCCTCGGCACGTTTGGATGGGACGACGAGGGCGTGCCGGCCGCGAGTTCTCCACTGGTGCGGAACGGAAGTTTTGTGGGCTATCTGATGTCGCGCGAAACGGCTGCGTCGCTCGGCCTCGCCAGCAACGGCTGCATGCGCGCGGACGGCTGGAATCGGATTCCATTGATCCGCATGACGAATGTCTCGCTGGAGCCGGGCAACTGGGATCTCGAGGCCCTGATTGAGGACACGGATGACGGCGTCTGGATGGAGACGAACCGGTCCTGGAGCATCGACGACATGCGGTTGAATTTTCAGTTCGGCACGGAGATCGGTTACGAGATCAGGAAGGGGAAGCGCGGCCGGCTGCTCAAGAACTGCATGTATGGCGGGATGACGCCCGAATTCTGGAACTCCTGCGACGCGATTGCCGGTCCGAAGCACTGGAAAATCTGGGGCACGCCGAATTGCGGCAAAGGGGAGCCCATGCAGACCATGGGGACCGGCCATGGCGCGTCGCCCGCGCGGTTTCGCAACGTTCGGATCGGGGGCGCGCGGTGACGCTCGAGGGTTTTGCCGAAGCCGCGCTGAAGTCCTCTTCGGCGGACGAGTCCGAGGTGGTCGCCATCCGGCAGGATGAGAGCCTCACGCGATTTGCCAACAACCATATTCATCAGAATGTCAGCGAGCGCGGTTGGCGTGTGACTGTGCGGGCCGCCCTGGGTGGCCGGGTCGGGATTGCCGTTTCCAACGACGCCAGCGTGGAAAGCGCCGCGCGCCTGGCCGTTCGCGCCATGGAGAACGCGCGGCTGCAGCCCGAAAATCCGGATTTTGCCGGTTTCGCGCATCCTG
>DASUFH010000229.1:0-15421 GCA_036274645.1 Terriglobia bacterium | reverse complement strand
GTTGGGCGCACGTTGGCCGATCCGGGGCCGGACATTTCGCCAAGATGACGCACAACGGCATCGAGTATGGCGCGATGCAGGCGTACGCCGAAGGTTTTGCGCTGCTGGAAAAGTCGGGGTTCGATTTCGACCTCGCACAGGTGGCCGCCATCTGGCGGCACGGAAGCGTGGTGCGGTCGTGGCTTCTGGACCTGACCGCCGAAGCGCTCTCGGAAAACCCGGACCTTTCGGGCATCCAGCCCTATGTCGCCGATTCCGGTGAAGGGCGCTGGATGGTTGCTGAATCCATTGCGGCAGGCGTGCCCTGTCCGGTGATTTCAGCGTCCCTGCTTGAACGAATCCGTTCGCGAGTCACGGATTCCTTCGCCAACAAGCTGCTGGCCGCGCTCCGCAACAAGTTTGGCGGGCATGAGATTCGCATGGAGAAGACAGAATGATGAGTCGCAGGCAATGGATTCTCAGCGCCGTTCTTGCGCTGACCGTGGGCGCAGTCAATCTCGCCGCGGAAACGGCAAAGTCGGACTGGGGAAATATCCCGCTGGCCTTTGAATCCAACCGCGGACAGGCCGCTGGACCGGTCCGGTTCATGGTTCGGGGAAACGGCTATGGCGTCTTCCTGACCGAGGATGAAACGGTTGTCGGTTTTACCGGCGAGTCGAAAGCGTCGGCGAGAATGATCCCCGTTGGCAGGAACCCTGACGCCCGGCTGGAGGGGGTGGACCTTCAACCCGGGTCCAGTCATTACTTCATCGGCGCCAATTCTTCTGAATCGCTGGCCGCTCCCCGGTTTGCGCGGGTCCTGCACCGGGACGTCTGGCGCGGCATCGACATGATGTACTACATCTCGGGGCGCCAGCTTGAATACGACTTCATCGTTGCCCCGGGCGCCCCGATCACGGATATTCGCCTCGACTTTTCGGGCGGCGCGCTGTCCATCAATCGTGATGGGGATCTTCTGCTTCGCATGGACGGCCGGGAAGTGCGGCATCGGCGCCCCGTAGCCTATCAGGAGAGCAATGGAACGCGCCGCGACGTCGCGGTCCAGTTCCAGAAGCTGGGCAAGAACCGGATTGGTTTCCAGGTCGGAACTTACGATCCGAAGCTGCCGTTGATCATCGACCCCAAGCTCGACTATTCCACGTACTGGGGAGGAACGACAAACACCCAGCTGGGTGAACTGGGATACGGAATTACCGTGGACGCCATGGGTTATGCCTACGTGACTGGACTGACCGCCGCCACGGACTTCCCGGTTGCATCGCCGCTGCAGGGCGCGGTATCCGGAGGAACAGACGCCTTTGTGGTGAAGCTCAGTCCCGACGGAAACACCGTAGTGACTTCGACCTATATCGGCGGGTCGGGTAACGACGAGGGGCACGACATCAAGGTCGACGCCGAGGGTTCGATTTACATTACCGGATATACCTATTCCACGAACTTTCCGATCGTGAACGGCTTCCAGCGAAACCTTTCCGGCAGCCGGGAAGCCTATCTGGCGAAGCTCAGCGGAGACGGCAGCCAGCTGCTCTATTCGACCTATATCGGGGGGAGCGGCGATGACCGCGCGTACGGACTGTCGGTCTCGCCCGAAGGCGACGCGTATGTGACCGGTTCCACCGAGTCGCTCAATTTCCCGATCCGGAACGCCCTGCAACCGGGAAAGGTCGGCGGCCTGAACGACGCCTTTGTGACCAAGATCGCGCGGAATGGCACGCTGGCATACTCCACATATCTGGGCGGATCCGGAGTCGACCTTGCTTATGACATCGCCATCAGCCCGGAAGGCGGCGCCTACGTCGTCGGATACACGACGTCGGTAAACTTCCCACGGATCGGATTGCCGACGCCGTTTTTTGGCGGGCCGGATGACGCGTTTGCCGTCCGTCTTGATCCGGCCGGGCAGGCGGTGTTTGCCCTGCTGCTTGGCGGCATCGGATCCGACGAAGCGGTGGGCGTGGCGCTGGACGCCGACCTCAATGTATACGTCACGGGCTACACGGCCTCCGTCAACTTTCCCACATGGAACGCCCTTCAGCCCGTTCTCGGCGGCGCTGCGGACGTCTTTGTGACGAGGCTTCATGCGGACGGAACCCTGATTGATTTTTCGACGTTCTGGGGCTCCACCGAATCGGAAGGTGGTGTCGGCATCGCGATCGACTCCAAAGGCTTCGTCGTGGTCACCGGCTTCACCGGATCCTTTTCATTTCCGATCATTAACGCATTCCAGGATCGACTGAATCAAGGAACACCCGATCTGGTTCGCGACGCGTTTCTACTGAAGCTGACCGGGGTCGGCGACGCCGTCGCGTATTCAACGTATCTCGGTGGCCGCGCCCAGGACGGCGCGCTGGGTCTGGCCCTCGACCCGGCCGGCAACGCTTATGTGACCGGCTATACGGCATCCGCCGAATTCCCGGTCGCCACTCCGCTGCAACCCTCGCTGGGAGACCTGCAGGACGCGTTTATCGTCCGCTTTAACGCTTCGGACGTGGTGGGTGAAATCGATACCCTCGTGCCGGGCGTGGGTATCTCCCGGGTTTCCCTGGGCGGCGTCCAGCGCCAGGCATTGTTCGGCTGGGCGGACGTGGACGTGACCGAAGGCTCGCCGCGTCCGGCAGGACTCGAACTCATTCAGGTGGAGCAACTCGGAGTTACTGTGACTGAACTGGGTCTGCCATTGACCCCGCCACTGCAGCACGCTCGGCTCTTCGTGGAATCGATGAATCCCAGTCTGCAGGAGTCCATTGCCATCGTTAATTCCAATGACGCTGAAGTGACGATCGAGTTCTTTTTCACCTACACCATTTTGGGATCAGATGGCATGGACGACAGCCAGCAGTCCAACGTGGGAACCGTGATCATCCAGCCCAGACAGCAGGCGTTCGTGCTCCTCACCGATTATCCGTTCTTCCTCTCGCAAGGATTGGAAGGAACTCTAACCCTCAACAGCTCGGCCCCGATTTCGGTGACGGCGGTTCGCGCCCTGGTAAACTCAGCGTCTAATCTCATCCTGAGCCGGATTCCCGTCCATGACCTCGACGAAACCCTGAGCACAGTCCCATCCGTCATCGATCATTTCGTCGAGGGCGGCGGATGGCACACGCAGATCGTGCTGATCAACAATACCGATGACGTTCTGACAGGAGAGTTTCGTTTCAACGGAATGGGAAACGCTCCATCCACGGCTCCGGTGGAGATAACGACTACCAACACCGTGGGATCCAACATCCCATACCGGATTCCGCCGCGAACGGTGATTCGCACCTCGACCACGGGCTTTTCCGAAGACCTGATCACCGGATTCATTGAGGTCGTGCCCGATCCGGGCAGCACGACGCCTGACGCGTTTGCCTTTCTCGAACACAACGACGACACATCCGCAACGCTGGATGCCCAGACGCCTCGTGATCAACGGCGGGTCTACGCGGAAGCGCAGCCGCTAACGGAAGACCAGCTTTCGAGGCGATTTGCGCTGGGAATGACCAATTCTTCGAACGCGCCGGCGACGGTTCTGCTGGAACTCTTCAACCCGGACGGCTCCCCGACCGGGTACTCCGGCCAGTTGATGATGCCCGAACGAACGCAGATCAGCCGGTTCCTCGACGAGATTCCGGGATTTGAAATGGCGCCGGCCGAGTTCAAAGGCGTTGTGAAAATTACCGTCATCTCCGGAACCGGGGTCACCGCGACCGGCGTTCAGTCGATGGTCAACGAACTCGGCACATTCATCATCACGACCACAGGACCGGTCCGGGAGGACGCCACCGATGGCGTCGCCACGGTGTTCCCCTATCTGCCGACGGGAGCGCAATACAAGACCAGCCTGATTCTGATCAGTCCGGCCAGTGGAGCCGGAACATCCGGCAAGGTGCGCACCTGGAGCAGCGCGGGAGCGCCGCTCTTCCTGCTGCTGCAATAGACGAAAAAGGGGAGGGACAGACCCCTAATAATTCGCGTGAGACATGTCTCACGAATTCCGGGACTGGTCCTCGCGAATTATTAGGGGTCTGTCCCTCCCCTTTTTCCCAGCCGCCGCAAATTGTCGTATCCTTCCGCGTCATGCGCGGCGCGTTCTGGCTTGTCTCAATCGGTCTGTTTCTGATCACGCGGGTTCCGGCGGGGGCGCGCTACTTATCGATCGACGACGTCAATCTCGCATTTTCGCTGGAACACTTCGACCCCCTGAATCATCAGCCTCAACCGCCGGGTTATCCATTTTTCGTGGCGCTGGCGCGAATCGTGAACTTCCTGTTCCGGGACCCGACAACAACGTTTGCCGTCATCGCGCTCCTGACCGGCGCGCTGTGTCTTCCCGTTATTGTCGCGCTTGGAGAGCGCATTCATTCCCGCGCCGCAGGCCAGGCCGCCGCGCTCCTCCTTATCGTCAATCCGGTCTTCTGGCAATCGGGACTCGTCGGGCCGTTGCGCGGATTTCTGGCGTTGTTTTCCCTGCTGACGGCGTATTGCGCGTGGCGCGCATGGAAGGGCGAAACGCAATGGGCGCTGTTCGGCGCATGCGCGTTGGGAATCGGCGGGGGCTTTCGTCCGGACCTGCTGCCGGCGCTGTTTCCGTTATGGCTGGTCTCGGCAGCCGCTGGAAGCCGCTCGTTGAAGACGGTCCTGGCAGGAACAGCGATCATCGGAGCGTTGACCCTGGTCTGGGTGAGCGCGCTGGTGATTGCGGTGGGGAGTATTGAATCCCTGGTCGGGCTGAATACGCAGTATCTGGCCCGGGAATCCGAACGCGCCGGATCATTTCTCTTTGGCGCCAGCGCGGGAGGCGTTCGGCGCCAGGTCGGACGGCTGGTCATCTGGAACGCCCTGGCGGTTATCGGATGGATATGGGCGGCGCCGTTGGCGTTGATCTCGCGGTCCGGGGGAGCGGATGGCCAGAAGCGTCCCAGCCGGCTGATTTTTGCCGCAGTCTGGCTTCTTCCCGGCCTGCTGCTGCAGGCCATGATTCATGTCGAAGCGCCCGATCACACATTGTTTTCGATTCCCGCGTTTTGTCTGCTGGGAGGATGGGCCCTTTCCCTGTTGCCGGCCGGTCCGTCGGCGACTGAAAGACAGAGCCTGAGTGGAATCGCGCTTGGGGCGGCGATGGCGATTAACGTCATGCTCTTTCTCAATTTCATTCCACTGCCAACGGGCGAGAGCGCCCCAGGCGCATTGCAATCACTGAAAAACGGGGCTGCTTACGGAGTTTTCGAGGCCTCGCTCGGGCAGGTCAACTGGCTTGACGACATCAACACGACAACCATGCAGGAACTCAAGCAGGTCACGCCCGGCCCCGAGCGGCGATGGATCATCGTCAGCGCCGACGACGCCGACCGGAAGGAGTGGTTCATGAACTGGCGCATCCTGCGGTATTACGCGCCCAAAGCCGACATCTGGGTGGCCACGGACCAGCATCAGGCGTTGCGGGTACTCCGCGACCGGATTGTGGAATCGCGGGAGGCCGGAGAACAGGGCCTCGTGGATATTCCGGCGCCGCGGGGCGGCAGGATCATCTGGCTGATTGAAAACGGAGGCGCGTTGTATCGCGCGCTTCAGGGCGAGCGGCGTCTGGAAGGCGGTCCGCGGCTGCCCTACACGGACATCCCCGAAAACGGCGAGCCATTCTCCGCCTGGAAATACCGGTTCGTACCGACATCCGATTGACCCGACTATGGAATTCAATGACGTCCGCCGTGAAGCCGTAGAACTATCGAAAGAGATCGAAGCCGCCGTCGCGTCGGTTCTGGCCAGCGGCCGTTACATCCTGGGACCGCAGGGGGAGCTTTTCGAAAACGAGTTTGCGCGCTACTGCGGTGTGGCCCGCGGTGTGGGCGTGGCCTCCGGCACCGATGCGATCCGCATCGCGCTCGAAGCAATCGGCGTCAGCCGTGACGACGAAGTGCTTGTCCCGGCGGTCAGCGCGGCCGCCACCGCCATGGCCGTCGCCCAGATCGGAGCCGTTCCGGTATTCGTGGATGTGTCTCTCCATGACTTCAACATGGACCCCGAAATGGCGGTAGACCGCCGGACTTCCCGGACCAAAGCCATCGTTCCGGTCCACCTTTACGGCATGCCGGCCCGACTGAAGGCCCTTGCCGCCGCGGGCGCGCCCATGATTGAAGATGCGGCTCAGGCGCATGGCTCGAGCGGCCCCTGGGGACGCTGCGGCGCATATGGCCGCGCCGCGGCGTTCAGTTTCTACCCCACCAAGAACCTTGGCGGCTACGGCGACGGCGGCATGCTGGTCACCTCCGACGCTGAAATTGCCGAACGCGCGCGGCTGCTGCGGAACTATGGGCAACGAGAGAACTACGCGTCCGACATCCTCGGGGGCAACAGCCGGCTGGATGAAATCCAGGCGGCCATCCTGCGTCTGAAACTCCGGCGGCTCGACGCTCAGAACCACCGGCGTGGACAAATTGCGGCGCTTTATCGCGAAGCTTTCCAGACCCTTCCCTTGAAGATGCAGGAGGAAACGGGGAAGAGCAACTGTCACCTGTTTGTCATACTCGTCAGGGAACGCGACGCGCTACGCCGCCATCTGGCATCGGAGGGTGTTCCCACCCTCGTGCACTATCCAATACCGCTTTCCCGGCAGGCGGCATTCGCTGAATTCAGCCCGGCCCACTGCCCCAACGCGGACAAGCTCTGTTCGCGTGTGTTGAGTCTCCCCATGAGTCCGAGCCTGACGGATGGCGAAGCGATGCGGGTGATTGACGCGGTGATCCGTTTCTTTACGACGTCAGGGCTTTCGAGCCACGCAGATCGCGGAGAGCCCTAAAGGCGCGCGGACGTTCCGGCGGATCAACGACGCTTCGCTGGCAAGAATTTCACGAAATATCGGATTGATCCACTCAAGGGCGCGCGGCAGCGGCCGGACATCGCTGCCACCGCCGATGCCGACACGCTTCAACATGCGGGTGACGAGGGCTACGGGAAAAAGGAACATGTTCGCGTATGCGCTCCAGCGGACCTCCAGCCCGGCGGCCTCCGCCATTCCGCCCAATTCCGCGGCCGTAAATCGGTGGACACTCTTCAACTCTTCATCGTGCGACGAACGCAGCCATTCAAAAGCCGGCGTACGGATGAAAAGAGTTCCTCCCGGCCGGAGCACTCGCGACATTTCCGCCACCGCGCGAGAGCCTGCCGCTACAGGAAGCTGTTCGAGAACATCGAACGAGAACACCAGATCGAAGGCGTTTGAAACAAACGGAATCTCGGTAACCGAAGCCTCGGCAATCTCCGTTACCCCCCACCGCCGCGCCCGGTCCAACGCCTCCGGCGCCAAATCAAAGCCAAAGACCTCGTGACCCTGGCGCTGATAGTTGAGAAGGTTATAACCCACGCCGCATCCGGCATCCAGAATGCGCAGCCGTCCGGACTGCAGGACGTCGCCGACCAGGGCTCCGGTTACCCGCCGCATTGCAGCGAACCACCAGTAGTTCTCTTCCAACTGGTAAAGCGATTCGAAATCTTCCTCGCGCATCAGGTTGAACGTGCGGAACGCAACAAACGCCTCAGTGAGGGTCCTTGCGTTACATCCTTTTTTCCGGCGCCGTTCTCCACTGGGGAAGCTTGGGGGCAAGCACCAGGTTCCACCAGATACGCAGAAGACCCTGGAAGGTGTAGGTCAGATGGCGCAGCCTGAAAAATTCGCTGCGGCCATGCAGACGCGGGTAGTGGCTGACGGGCGCTTCGGCCATGCGGAAACCGGCCAGTTCGAATTTCTTGGCCATTTCCACACAGATCACGCCGCTCCGCGATTCGAGGGAAATTCGTTCGAATATATGCCGCCGGAACAGGCGAAAGTCGCAGTCCACATCTCTTATGGAGAACTTGAAAACCCGGCGCATCGCGCGGCGATAGCACTCGCCGATGACGACGCGATACCAGGGATCGGATCGCTTTACTTTGTAGCCGTTCACCAGATCGATGTGCGGTTCCAGCAACGCGAGTAGATTGTGCATCTCCCGCACGTCGTACTGGCCGTCTCCGTCGGTATAGAAGATCAGATCGCGGGTAGCGTTCGTGAAACCGCTGATCAAAGCGGCGCCGTATCCCTGATTGCGGCTGTGATGAATTACCCGGAGGTATGGCAACTCACGACAAAGCCGGTCTAAAATCGGGCCGGTATTGTCGTGACTGCCATCATTGACGACCAACACTTCGAAATCGTCCGTCACCTTCTGCAGTTCAAACCCCACAGTACGGACGATCTCCTCGATAGTGCCTTGATCGTTATAGGCGGGAAAAAACGCCGTCAGCGAAAGTGATTTGTCTTTTGCGTAGGTCGTCAAAAGCCGCCCCCATCAACTCTTCCGTGAATTTGTTTTGAAAAGCGGGGCCATCTTAGTTATCGGAAACGTTACTGTCAACAACTGCCGCAGGAAAACACGAAGAATTTTGTAAAAAATGCATAACAACGAGATCGTGAGGAAACGACCGATTCGATATACTCCGCGGCCATGACGGGATTCCTGGCACGACGACTTGCGCTGGCGCTGCCGGTAGTGTGGGTTGTGGTCAGTCTCGTCTTTGGGCTGATCCACTTTGTGCCCGGGGATCCCGTTGCGCAGATGCTGGGGGACGGCGCGGCGGTCCGTGAAGTGGCGCGGGTCCGCCACGAGCTTGGCCTGGATCGACCGATTGCGCAGCAGTATGCGGCATACATCACCGGACTTCTACGGGGCGACCTGGGAATATCCATTCGCAATCAGGCCCCCGTCTGGGAGGTCATTCGGGCGAGTTATCCGGCCACGGTGGAACTGACCGTCGCGGCGCTGTTGTTTTCACTGATCACGGCGATTCCAATGGGCGCCATTGGCGCGCTGCGGAGAAACAGCCTGTCCGACCGGATGATCGGAGTTGTCAGTCTGGCCGGAATCGCAATCCCCAATTTCGCGCTCGGACCGCTGCTGATTCTCGCGTTTTCGATTGGACTGGGATTGTTGCCCGTTTCCGGGCGCGCCGGCGCCATGAGCGTCATTCTGCCCGCGATTACACTCGGCGGCGGCCTGGCCGCGATGACGACCCGCATGACCCGCGCTTCTCTGATCGAGGAGTTGAGCCGGGATTATGTCCGGACAGCGCGAGCCAAAGGGCTCAGTGAGACGGCCGCTGTGTTTCGTCACGCGTTCCGCAACGGTCTGGTCCCGTTGATCACGACACTGGGGCTGCAAACCGGATCGCTGCTGGCCGGCGCGGTCGTTACTGAAACGATTTTTGCCTGGCCAGGCGTGGGAAGGCTGACGGTGCAGGCCATCAACGCCCGTGATTATCCCCTGGCCCAGGGGTGCATCCTGGTCATTGCGCTGAGCTACATCGCCGTCAATCTGGTCACGGACGCGTTGTATGCGCTGGCGGATCCTCGCATCCGGCATGACTAACCGCTTTTTCGGGAGGCGGCCGCGCCGCCTGCTCGTCTGGACCGGGTGTATCGCCGTCGGCGTTCTGGCGCTGGCCGGCCTGTTGGCGCCATGGATTACCCCTTATGACCCATTGCATCAGGATCTCGCCATTCGTCTGGAGGGCCCGTCATGGCGCCATCCGATGGGGACCGATGAACTGGGACGTGATATCCTGTCTCGCCTTATTGCGGGGGCCCGCGTAAGCATGCGCGTGGGAACCGCAGTGGTGTTGCTTTCGGGAACGGTCGGCGTTCTGGTCGGCGGAGTGACAGGATACATCGGCGGCCGGTTGGACGCCTTTGTAACAGTCATCGTCATCAATTCCTTGATGGCGTTTCCCGGAATCTTGCTGGCGATTGCTCTGGTTGCTTTTCTGGGACCGGGGTTGGACCGACTTGTTTTCGCGCTCGCGATTGTCGGATGGGTGGGGTATGCCCGCCTGGCCCGCGGTCAGGCGATGAAGGCGAAGACGCTGGAATTTGTGGAGGCGGCGCGCGCCCTGGGCGCGTCACGCGGGCGAATTTTTTTCCTGCATATTCTGCCCAGCATCGCCCAGCCGGTCCTGGTGCAGGTGAGTATCGGGATGGCGGGGGCCATCCTGGCGGAAGCGTCGTTGAGTTTTCTGGGGCTCGGAATCGCTCCTCCGGATCCCAGTTGGGGCGCCATGCTCAACGACGGACGCAATCATTTGTTTGACGCGCCCCATATGGTGGTATTTCCGGCGGCCACGTTGGCCGCCGCGGTTTTGTCGTTCAATTTTCTGGGGGACGCCGTACGCGACTGGTTGGATCCCAAATCGGTCCGGTAACGCGTTCCATTATTAGTGGAGGAATTCTAACCTCATGGCCCGATTCTGGCGCGCCGCCGTTTTCTTGTGCCTTCTGACGTTTCTGCCCCTGACCGTGTCTGCGTTCGCTCAGACCACCGAGTCCGGCGAACACCACGGAGGGGAGATCGACCTGCGACTTCCCCCCCTGAGTACGGTGACCTTCCTCGGAGTGGACGGGCATACGCTGCTGCTCGGCGGCCTGGTCATTGCAGCTCTGGGTCTGATCTTCGGCCTGACGATCTATAAGAAGCTCCAGAATCTGCCGGTGCATTCCTCCATGAAGGAAATCTCCGAACTCATCTATGAGACGTGCAAGACGTACCTGCTCACGCAGGGCCGCTTCCTGCTCATCCTGGAAATATTCATCGGAGCCGCGATCGTCTTCTACTTCGGAATGCTTCGCGGAATGGAAGCGTACCGCGTGGTAACGATCCTCATATTCAGCCTGCTTGGAATCGCCGGCAGCTACTCGGTGGCCTGGTTCGGCATACGCGTCAATACCTTCGCGAATTCGCGGACCGCGTTTGCCAGCCTGCGGGGAAAACCGTTTCCCTGCTACGCCATCCCCCTGGAAGCCGGCATGAGCATCGGCATGCTGCTGATCAGCGTCGAGCTGTTCATCATGCTCTGCATCCTGCTGTTCATTCCGGACAACCTCGTCTATCCGTGCTTCATTGGTTTTGCCATCGGTGAGTCCCTCGGCGCCTCCGCTCTTCGGGTGGCGGGTGGCATCTTTACCAAGATCGCGGATATCGGCTCCGACCTGATGAAGATCGCCTTCAAGATCAAGGAAGACGACGCGCGCAACCCCGGCGTGATCGCCGACTGCACCGGCGACAACGCGGGAGATTCGGTGGGTCCCTCCGCGGACGGCTTTGAAACCTACGGTGTGACCGGCGTGGCGCTGATTTCGTTCATCCTGCTCGCCGTCAGGGACGAGCGCGTCCAGGTGCAGTTGCTCGTCTGGATCTTCAGCATGCGCGTCCTGATGGTGGTGGCTTCCGCGCTCAGCTATTTCGCCAACGCCGCGATCGCCAGAGCCAAATATGAAAACGCCTCGAAGATGAATTTCGAGGCCCCGCTCACGACCCTCGTGTGGCTGACGTCCATCGTATCGGTCATCCTGACGTTCATCCTGTCGAGAGTTCTGATTCCCGAGCTGGGAGGCGACACCACAATGTGGTGGAAACTCTCCTCCATCGTCACCTGTGGAACGCTGGCAGGCGCGATCATTCCCGAGTTTGTGAAAGTGTTCACGTCAACGGAGTCGCGCCATGTCCGTGAAGTGGTCACGTCGTCCCGCGAAGGCGGTCCGTCGCTCAATATCCTGTCGGGTCTGGTCGCGGGCAACTTCAGCGCATACTGGCTCGGCCTGGCCATCCTCGCGCTGATGGCGATCGGTTATGGCATCGTTTCGGGATTCCCCGAAGGCATGATGCTGGCGCCGGCGGTATTCGCGTTCGGCCTCATCGCGTTCGGCTTCCTGGGCATGGGACCGGTGACCATTGCCGTCGACTCCTACGGGCCCGTGACGGACAATGCCCAGTCCGTCTTTGAACTGTCCACGATTGAACAGCTGCCGGGTATCGAAAAGGACATCAAACAGAATTACGGCTTCGACCCGAAATTCGAACAGGCCAAGGAATTCCTGGAGGAAAACGACGGCGCGGGCAATACGTTCAAGGCCACAGCCAAACCCGTGTTGATCGGCACGGCGGTGGTGGGAGCAACGACCATGATCTTCTCGATCATCATGGCGTTGACCGAAGGCCTGAACCCCACGCTGCTCCAGTACCTGTCCATCCTGCATCCGCCCTTCCTGCTCGGGTTGATCGCCGGCGGCGCGGTGATCTACTGGTTCACCGGCGCATCCATCCAGGCGGTCAGCACGGGAGCGTACCGCGCAGTGGAGTTCATCAAGGCCAACATCAAACTGGAAGGCGCGACGAAAGCCTCGGTGGCCGATTCCAAGAAGGTCGTGGAGATATGCACGCAATATGCGCAGAAAGGCATGTTCAACATCTTTCTGACCGTGTTCTTTGCGTCTCTGGGATTCGCGTTTGTCGAGCCCTACTTCTTCATCGGGTATCTGATTTCGATTGCCCTGTTCGGTCTGTACCAGGCCATCTTCATGGCTAACGCCGGCGGCGCCTGGGACAACGCCAAGAAGATTGTCGAAACGGAATTGAAGGCCAAGGGCACGGAGCTTCACGCCGCGACGGTCGTGGGCGACACCGTGGGCGACCCCTTCAAGGACACATCGTCGGTGGCGCTGAATCCGATCATCAAATTCACGACGCTGTTCGGTCTTCTTGCCGTCGAACTGGCGGTTTCACTTTCCGCCAGTAGAGGCGCAGGCTGGACGGCGGCCCTCGCCATTGCGTTTCTGGCCATCTCGATGTTCTTCGTCTACCGTTCCTTCTACGGAATGCGAATCCAGTAGGCGCCAGGGGACAGCCTCCGGAGGCTGTCCCCCTACTCCAGCTTCTTCCGGCACTCCTCGGAACAAAAGGCCTGACCATTCCACCAGATGGCCGCCTTCTCGGCGATGAAGACGCCACAAACCGGATCGCGGACCAGACGCTCAGGGGAAGACTCGGAGGGTTCCTGCGGCGCAGGAGGCTTCGGACGTTTGAAGCTTAAGGCCAGCGCGTCAAGCGCCATGCGGATGAACGACAATGCCAGCCATACGAGACATGCGACAAAGATCAGCCGGACAAGGAAACGCACTACTCGCCCGCTGGGGCGCGAAACCGGGCCAGGCGATCCCGAAGGTCCGGCAGACCGCTGTATTCCGGATCGACTTCTTCGATCGTTTTCAGGATAGCGGCAGCCTTCTTCTCGTCGCGGTCCGTTTCCAGCGTGATCAACAGCATTGCGTGCAACGACGGGACGTGATGCGGGTTCTGCGTAATCGCAATCTGAAGATGTTTGCGCGCTTCTTCAGGCCGTCCCTCGCTCCAGAGCACGGCGCCCAGCATACTGCGGATGCTCAGATCGTCGGGACGCAGGGACAGCGCCCGTTCCCAATAGGAAATCGCGTCGGGAGTCCGGTTGGCGGTAAACAGGGCATTCGCGTAACGCATGGCCGCATCCGCATCGCTCGGATTGCGGTCGACCGCGCTCTTCAGCGCGTCGAGCGAAGAATCCGTACTTACCGGAGGATGATTGGGCGGCATGGCCGCCTGCGCCTGGGACTGCGCCTGATAGAACGCGACGAGGTAGCCGCACGTCGCCCCGAGAATAATTCCGAGAATGGCGAAATGAATATTGCGTGAGGAAAACATAAAGGATCGGTGGGACCCGACGACGGAACAGCGCCAGGCCGCGCCAAGCGGCCCGGCGCCATGCTGTGCGACTTACTTCTTGCCGGCCCCCTGAGCGGGCTTGCTGATCTCATCGATCAACAGCTGCGCGGTCGCGGCGTCTTCCGCAAGGTCCGGCACGCCCTTGGCCAGTTCCTGGAATCGGGAAAGGGGCACAATGGCGTCGGTGATCTTCATCGGCGGCACGGTATGCGTCGACAGTTGCGTGATGCCGAGTTGGTAAAAGGATTCGGCATTCTGGGAGCTGCTGTCGAGCTTCGTGGCTCTCTCGAAAGCCCCTTCCGCTTTGGGACCGTCTCCCTTGTCGGTCAGCGCCAACCCCAGATTGTAATAAGCGCTGGCGCCCTTTAACTTGTCGATTTCCGCCACTTTTGCGCTGAGCCCTTCGGCCTCCTCAAACTCTCCCTTGAACAACAACGCCATCGCCAGCATCCCCATGTGGTCCGAGGCCTTCGGGCCGCTGGTGAATTCCAGGGCTTTGCGATACGCGGCTATTGCGTCGTCATAGTTCTTGAGCATGAGGGAACTCTCGCCGAGCCGGCGCCAGGCGTTAACGTCCTTGTTCATGGGCTCCTTGGCAACGAGTTGCTTGAGAATCGCAGCAGCGGTCGCATAGTCCGGCTGATCCGGCGGTTTCTTGTCCATGGCGGCCTTGACTTTCGCGTACTGTTCCGCGATCTCCGGAGGCAGCTTACGCGTGTCGGTGTCCTCCTCGACCTCGGAGTCATCACCCGCAAGGAGCTTTTTCTTGAGATCGTCGAAGTTTCCAGCCTTGGCGACGCCAACCCAGTCCTTCAGGTCGAAATCGCTGACGATGACCCGGCCATTACGAAGTGTCGCGTCCCGAAGCAGTCCGATTTCCCCTTTGTAGATCACTCCAAGGATGTACTGGCCGGCGGGCAGACCATCGTATGCGTAGGAACCGTTCTTCTGGCTGTTGACCTTGTAGCTTCCCTTTGAATCCTGGCGCTCGATGGTGACCGTGATACCGGAAACGGGTTTGCCGTCTTCGCCAAACACCGTCCCATTCACGGTCGCAAAAGGCTTCGCCGTGCTGGTGGGATCAAGCAACTCTTCCAGATCGGCCGACATGTCGACGATCCGGTTCTTGTTGTTCATCACGTTGAAGCGGCCCCGCATGCCCCCAAAACCGCGAAAACCGCCGCCGAACCCCTTGAAACCGCCGCCGAAACCGCCCCCCTTGAACTGTGTGAACCCAGGCGTCCCGCCCAGCATGAAAGCGATGACCAGCGCCAAGGCCAACGTTTTGAGAATCTCGCTTTTCGTGAATCTCATTGGAACCTCCTCACCCGACTGCTTGCTTCCTGGAATATTCCGGCCGAATCGCGTAACTGATCGGGTCCGCCAGACCCGCTTCCTGAAACGCGCGCAACCTCAGCGCGCAACTATCGCAAACCCCACAGGCGGTGTCGGAGTTACGATAGCAGGACCATGTCAAATGGAGTGGCGCCCCTAACTGAACACCGACGCGTATGATGTCACGCTTGGCATAGTCGATCAATGGCGTTTTGACCACGATCTCCGTTTCCGGACGCGTCCCCGTACGCACGAGTTCGTTGAATGCGCGGTAGTACTCCGGCCGGCAATCCGGGTATCCGGAGCTGTCTTCCGCCACCGCTCCAATGAAAATTTCCCGCGCCCCGAGCACCTCCGCCCACGACACCGCGATCGCCAGAAAATGGGCGTTCCGAAAGGGCACGTACGTGTTGGGAATGTCGGATCGACTGAGATCCGCGGCGCCGACCTCCAACCGCTGATCCGTCAGACTCGAGCCGCCGATGCTCGGAAAGTAATCGAGACGAACAGCAAGCCGCTGGACCGCCTTAAGGTGGTCCGCGATC
>DASUFH010000228.1:0-10392 GCA_036274645.1 Terriglobia bacterium | reverse complement strand
GGAACGCAGGGATACCGTGGGGACGATGGCCCCGCGATCGAAGCGGGATTCGAGTTTCCTGCCGATCTTGCGGTCGACTCGAAAGGGAATCTCTACATCGCCGACAATCTCGGACATCGCGTTCGCATGGTCAGCCCCGATGGAAGGATTCGAACGGTCGCGGGAACCGGGGAAGCCGGGTTCAGTGGCGATGGGGGCCCGGCGACAGCCGCGAAACTCCAGTCTCCGGTCCGCGTGGCCGTGGATGCGGCCGGTAATCTGTATATCGCTGACGGTGGCAACGCGCGCATTCGCAAGGTCGCCTCAACGGGCGTCATTTCCACCGTGGCGGGCGTCGGCCGGGCAGGATTCAGCGGTGACGGGGGGCCAGCCGTGTCCGCCCAGATTGGTCTCGTGGTCGGACTCGGCGTCGATGCGGCCGGCAACATCTATATCGCCGACGCCGACAGCGCGCGCGTCCGCAAGATCGCCGCGAACGGCGGCGCGATTACGACCATCGCGGGCAAAGGCGGTGTGGGATCCAACGGAGACGGAGGCCCGGCCAGATCGGCGCAGATTCAGTTGTTCAATCTCGCAGTGGACGGGCCGGGCAACGTGTTCATCGTGGAGGCGAACCGGATTCGCAAGATCGGCGCCGATGGCGTGATCCGCTTGTTTGCGGGTTCAGTGACCTCCGGGTTCAGCGGCGACGGCGGCCCCGCCACGTCCGCCGAGTTACGCGCGCCCGCCTCGGTGGCTCTCGATGGAAAAGGAAATCTTTTCATTGCCGATACGTTGAACGGCCGTGTTCGTAAAGTGACCGCGGATGGAACGATTGCTTCGGTAGCCGGATCCGCCACGCCACCCCCTCCGATGGTGGCAACACTCCAGCAACCGCAGGGGGCGCGGGGAAATCGCGCAACGGCAGGCGGAAATGTGCAGGCGGCGCGGGGGTTAATCGGCAATAACGTCAATGCCGCGAATGTCGTGTCCCCCTCTGCGCTCCCGAGCGCCGCGCCAAATGGACGTCCGACGCTGCTCGAGACTCGGCTGGCAATGATTCCACACGCGCCGTTGACAACGGTGAAGGATTGCGGTCACGTGCCAAAAGAAGCTGCGGCCGCCGCTGTCGCCTGTGTTGAGCAGTCATTGCGCGTGAAAACCCCGTTCGTCGCGTCGTTCGAACAGAAAGGCATCGATTCCACGGTGGTCATCGGCCTGGGTGGAACGGCGCCGGACAGCGTGGTCCAGGTACTGTTCGACAGTAACCCCGGCGGAGGAACCGCCGGGCGGGTTTCCGCGCCTCGTGATTGCGCTGATCCGAAGATCACGGTCGCGGGCGCATCGGTTCAGGTGACCTGCAAATAGCGAAGACCGATCCGACGGCAAGTTTCACCGGGAAACTTCGTGATGATTGTCGAGTTCGTTGGCGAGCGCCAGAGCGGGCGGGATACGGTCACCTGGCGGCAGACCCCGGAAGGCGAAATGTCCCGAAGAGTCCGAGATCGCCGTGCTGTAGAGGCCGGTCCGATTGCGCCCTTGTCGGGAATGAGATCCACGCTTACATCGTTGATCGGCTGATTGTCCGCGTGCCCGAGCTGCGCCTGTGCCAACTTCAGATCGCCGGCTCGTTCATTGAATGGAAGAGCGCGGTGTGATCGATCGGATCGAAGCCGGCGCCGGCGCCGTCGATCGGGTAATGGAAGGGCAAGAGGCGCATCCCGCCAAACAGGCCGCCGAGCGGACCACACAACCATACGCGAAGCGCGAAACCCTCCGCCGGATAGTCGATCGACATGCTGTAATGAGCTGTACCTGATTCTTCAGCGGGCCGATAATACAGACCTCGCTCCTCGCGGCAACGGATCAGCGCCCCGGCTTTGGACTACACCGGCGCCTGTGTTAGATTCGCGCGCACGAAGGAAATCGCAATTACCCTGGGTTTCCTTTGCTGCCAGAAAAAACCGGCCGTTACGGCGAATGGAGGATTTCTCTATGGCAATCGTACGCTGGGCCCGATTGATCGGCGCCTGTGCGCTGGCGGCCATATGCGCGGCCAGCCCATCACTTGCGGCCGGAGACGATGCGGCCGTCTTGCTCGAGGCGACCCGCGCAGGCGACTGGGCGAAGGCGCGATCGCTCGTTGCGGCCGGTCTGAAGGGGAACGAGGTCAATGTATCCGACAAAGATGGCACACGGCCGTTGCATTGGGCCGTCCGCGCCGATGACCTCCAGATAGCGGAACTGCTGTTGAAGGCCGGGGCAGACGCAACTGCGCAAACCCGTCTCGGAGTAACTCCGGTTTCTCTGGCTGCAGCCAACGGCAACGGCGCCATGTTGCGAATGCTTTTCGATCATGGCGCGGACGCCAATCGAATCGAGAACACGGGCGAGACACTGCTGATGACCGCCACACGTTCCGGCAGCGTGGACGCCGCACGCGCAATTCTGGATCGCAACGTCAACCCAGACACCACCGAGCCTCAACTTCAACTCACCGCATTGATGATCGCGGCGGAAAACGGTTTCACCGATGTCGTTCGCATTCTGGTGGAACGCAAGGCCACCATCGATGTCCGCTCGCGCGCCGGCGCGACACCGTCACGCAAGATGCCCTGCGCCGGCCAGACAGGCTGTGGTTCGCATGGTGTCGGCATCGTCCGCGGCGGACTTCCGACGCAAGGCTATCAACCTCCCATCCCTGGAAGCATGACGCCGCTGATGTTTGCCGCGCGCGAAGGCCATGTCGATGCGGCGCGCCTGCTGCTCGACGCTGGAGCTGACGTCAACGCCGTCGACAAGAACGGCATCACGCCGCTGTTCATGGCGATCAGCAACAACCGCGTTCCGATGGCGCGATTGCTTATCGACCGCGGCGCCGACATTCACGCCCGCGACTGGTATGGCCGCACCCCACTGTTCGCCGCCATTGAAATGCGCAATGTCGACGTCGACTATCAGACGTTCGAACACATGGTGAACGCCGACGACCGGAAGAGGCTGCTCGAGTTCATCGCGTTCCTATTGGACAAAGGGGTCGATCCGAACATCCGCGTCAAGGAAGTCCCGCCGCTACGGTCATGGATGTATCTGCTGGGCGGTTCTCTTGCCTGGGTGGATTTTACCGGACAGACGCCGTTTCTGCTGGCGTCGCTCTCAGGTGATGTCTCCACCATGCGGCTGCTGCTGAAACACGGCGCCGATCCGAAGGTCACAACGTTCTCCGGAACCAATGCGCTGATGGCCGCGGCGGGCGTGAATTGGACCGTCAATCAGACCTACGATGAGGGCCCGGAATCCCTGCTCGAAGCCGTCACACTTTGTCACGAACTCGGAATGGATGTGAACGCCGTCAACTCGATGGGGCTGACAGCATTGATGGGCGCGGCGAACCGCGGTTCGGATTCGATCATCGAGTTTCTCGTCTCGAAAGGCGCACAACTGGCGGTGAAAGACAATGAAGGACGAACGGCCTATAACTGGGCCGAGGGCATTTTCCTTGCGACTCATGCGCCCGTGCCCAAACCATCCTCAATGTCGCTGATCAAGAAGTTATCCCAATGAGCGCCTTGAGCCAACGCACGGTGAAAGCGCTTGCGGCCGCCGGGGTGTTGCTTGTCGCAGCCGTCCAGCATGACGCCGCCGGACAATTGCAGACGTCGTCAGCCGCGATGACCGAACAACAGGCGCGGGCCACCATCAACGACTATTGCGCCGGGTGTCACAATCCGCGGCAGAAAGCCGGTTCGCTGGACCTCGATTCCAAAGACCTGGATCATCTCGATCAGGACACGCCGACATGGGAAGCGGTGATTCGCAAACTGCGAACCGGCATGATGCCGCCAAAGAATATGAAGCGTCCGGCTCGCGCAACGCTCGATAACCTTGCGGCGTGGCTGGAAAGCGGAATGGACCGCGCGGCGGCCCTGCGTCCGAACCCGGGCGCGCCCGCCTTGCAGCGCATGAACCGGACGGAGTATGCGAACGCCATCCGCGACCTCCTCGATCTCCAGGTGGACGTGTTGAAGCTGCTGCCGAGCGACAGCACGGTTTCCGGCTTTGACAACATTGCGGACGTTCTGGGCACATCCCCCACGCTCATTCAATCGTATGTCTCCGCTGCGATGAAAATCAGCCGTCTCGCCGTGGGTGATCTCTCCGCGCCACCGGTTCCCGTAACGTACGACCAGGCGGCAGGGATGTCGCAACGCGCGCATGTCGATGGCTTGCCGCTGGGGACAGAGAGCGGTATGGTCATCAGGCACAACTTCCCTCTTGATGCGGAATATCAAATCCAGACAGCCGGCGGCTCTCGCGTGGACATGACGATCGATGGCTCGCCCGTGTCTGCGCGTGGCCGCGGCCGAACCCGGATCACTGCAGGGCCCCACACCATTGGCATCGCCAGCGTTCCCGGATTCGACAGCTCCGGCATGGATGGCGTCTTCAGCGCTCCACCTGCGCGCGGCCGCGGTATGAGCGTCACGATAACGGGACCATACCGGCCCACGGGACCTGGAGATACGCCAAGCCGCCGCCGAATCTTTGTCTGCCAGCCGTCCAATGATGCTGAAGAGGCGCCCTGCGCCCGGAAGATTCTCCAGACACTCGCCACGCGGGCGTTCAGACGCCGGGTAAACGACAATGACGGCTCGATCGACCTGCTGATGCGTTTCTATCAGGAAGGACGCCTGGCGGGCTCGTTCGACAGCGGCATTCAGAGCGCTCTCGCGCGCATTCTCGTCGATCCTCAGTTTCTTTTCCGCATGGAACAATCGCCTGCCACTGCCCGTGAGGGCGCTGTCTACAGGCTGAGCGATCTGGAAATCGCAACCCGGCTTTCATTCTTTCTCTGGAGCAGCATTCCCGACGACACGTTGCTCGATCTTGCGATGGCCGGAAAGCTCTCCGATCCTGGCGCCCTTGAGCAGCAAACGCGCCGCATGCTGGCGGACGCCAAATCGAATGCTCTGATCGATAACTTCGCGTCTCAGTGGATGCGGCTACGTGAACTGGAGAACGCGGCGCCGGAGTCTCCGGACTTTGATGGCAACCTGCGTCTCGCCCTCGCGCGGGAGATGGAGCTGTTCTTTGAAAACATTCTGCGTGAGGACCGCAGCATTATCGACGTTATCGACGCCGACTACACCTTCGTCGACGAGCGTCTCGCGCGGCATTACGGCATACCGAATATCAAGGGGAGTTTCTTCCGCAAGGTGAATCTGGGGAGCGACAGTCCCAGGCGCGGGGCGCTCGGCAAAGGAAGCATTCTGCTGGTGACGTCGGCGGCGAACCGCACCTCGCCGGTTCAACGTGGACAGTGGGTGCTCGAGAACCTGCTGGGTTCGCGCGCGCCGAATCCGCCTCCTGGCGTGGAAACAAACCTCGATCAGAAAGCGGACGCCGGCAAAGCGAAAACATTGCGGGCGCGCATGGAACTGCATCGGACGCAGTCGGTCTGCGCATCCTGCCACAGCATCATGGACCCGATCGGCTTCTCCCTTGAAAACTTCGATCTCGTGGGAAAGTGGCGGGAACTGGATGAACACTCACCGATCGATGCGACCGGGGAGATGGTTGATGGCACGAAGCTCGACGGGCCCGCCAGCCTTCGCCGCGCGCTGCTCAGCCGTTCCGACGCGTTCGTCACCGTCGCAACCGAAAAGCTTTTGACTTACGCAACGGGCCGGGCGACGACCACCGACGATATGCCGGCCGTTCGCGCCATTGTCCATACGGCCGCCGCCGACAACTACCGCTTCTCATCGCTCGTTCTCGGTATTGTGAAGAGCGCGCCGTTTCAGATGCGCATGAGCGGATGCGAATGCAAGCCCGACAGAGCGCAGCAATAGAACAGATGAGCGGATGCGAATGCAAGCCCGACAGGGCGCAGCAATAGAACAGATGAGCGGATGCGAATGCAAGCCCGACAGGGCGCAGCAATAGAGCAGATGACGGAGGACTTCATATGAACTTCATCACAAAGAAACATCTCTCCCGAAGAACATTCCTCCGGGGCGCCGGCGTGACGCTGGGTCTGCCTCTGCTCGAATCCATGGCGCCGGCGCAATCCGCGCCCGCGGCGCCGAAGACGCGGCTGGCCTTCATCTTTTATCCTCACGGCGTGACCATGGATAAGTGGGTACCGGCCGCGGCAGGATCCGGCTTTGAGTTCACGCCTATTCTGAAATCCCTCGAACCGCACCGGGATTACATCAACGTGATCAGCAATACGTACGCGCCCACAGCCTATGGAGCGGACGCGTCTGCCGCCGCAAACCACTCGCGGTCTTCCGCCGTTTTCCTGTCCGCCGTCAAACCGGACGAAGGCGCCCGGCAAACACTGGGGGAAACCGCGGATCAGGTGGCCGCAAGGGCCATTGGCCAGGAAACGCCGCTGCCTTCCATCGAACTGACCGTTGAGCCGGGAGGGCTGACCAGCCCATTTCGAAACACCATCTCCTGGCGCACCCCAACCTCGCCGCTACCGATGGAGCACAATCCGCAAGTGATCTTCGAGAAGTTGTTCGGCGACGGCTCGAACGAAGCGGAGAGGGCGGCTCGCCGGCAGCAGGCGCGAAGCCTGCTCGATTCCGTGATGGAACAGGTGAACGCCCTGAAAACGCAACTTCCCGCAGGCGATCGTGGACGCCTCGCGGGTTACCTCGACGATGTGCGTGAAATCGAACGGCGGATTCACAAGTCGGAAGATCAGATGAAGGCGGCCAGACTGGAAGTGCCCGACACGCCGGCCGGTGTTCCCGCGACCTTTGAGGAACACATCAAGTTGCTCTTCGACCTGCAGATTCTCGCGTTTCGAGCCGACATCACGCGGATCTCGACGTTGATGCTGGCCCACGAGCTCAGCAATGCGACATTTCCAGCAACAAACATCCGCGATGGTTTCCACAATCTTTCGCACCATTCGAACGTTCGCTCCAACATGGACCGGTTTGCCGAATTGAACGCGTACCATCACGGCTTGTTCGCTGCGTTTGTGGACAAGCTCAAGACAACGAGTGACGGCGCCGGCAATCTGCTCGATCACTCTCTGGTGCTGTTCGGCAGCGGCATGAGCGATAGCAACCAGCACAACCACACACCACTGCCGATGATTCTCGCCGGACGCGCTTCCGGAGGGGTGAAGGGTGGGCGTCATATTCGGCTACAACAGGTAACGACGCACGCGAATCTGCTGCTGACGATGCTGCACAAGGCTGGAGTCCGGGCCGAGACGTTCGGTGACAGCACAGGGACGATCAGTGAACTCTAGACGAGCATTCCTCACTTCCGTTGCGGCCCTGGGCGCGGCGCGCGTCGTTTCAGCTCAAGCGCCGGCGCCGGCGCTCCCTCTGAAGAACCTCGGCCTGGAACATCTCGACATCCTGGTTCCCGACACAGCGGCTGCAGCGAAGATCTATATGAAGATCTTCAAAACGAAAGCGCATCAGCAACCCTTCCAGGGCGGCATCCGCTATTTCATACTGCTGGGTGATTTGCCCGAGAACCGGCAGGTGGGATACATCGCGATCGGCGCGCAGGGGACGCGGCCGACTTCCATCGGCCACTATTGCGCGCTTGCGGAACGATACGATCGCGCGGGCGTTGCCGGCGCGCTGCAGGCTGCAGGATTCTCCGCGGGAAGCGGCGGCGCGTTCGGCATGCTGCCCGATCCCGACGGGCTGGAGCTGCAGCTATTTCAGCCTCCGGCAGGACTTGTCGCGGCGGCGGTTCCTTCCGACCTGCCGACAGGGAATGGCGGTCTCGTGACGCCGCGCGGCGTCGATCACGTTCTGCTCCACGTTACCGACATCGAAAAGTCGCTGCCTTATTACCATCTGATGTACGGCGCGAATATCAAGACGACTCGTCAGAGCAATCCCGATCGCCTGTGGCTGCTTCTGGAAGCGAACACGCGCGTCGGCCTCCAGAACGTTCCTGCGGGGCAGAAGCCGCGCATTGATCACTTCTGTATCAAGGTCGCGCCCTTCGACCGCCAGGCCGTTACCTCCGGCCTTGAGAAAGCGGAACTGAAAGTTCTGGCTTCGCCCGACGAGCCCGATGTCGTCCGCTTCAGCGACAACAACGGCATCACGGTAGAGCTGAAGCCTGCCTGACATCTGGCGGGAAGTCAGCCACCACGATCAAGGGCAGCGCTCACCAGGGGCGGCCGTTCTGCCCCCCGTGGAACGGGAAGGCGAGGTTCGGATGCTACAATCTTCCCGCTTCTGCGGAGGCTCCCCTATGAGAATTCCTGTTCGATGCGCGAGTGTGATTGCGATCATTGTTCTGGCGACGGCGTGTTCACGCACAACCGTGGAATCCCCGATTCCGTCCATTGTCGTCGAAAGGTTCCAGCTGGCCAACGGACTGGACATCCTGATGGTCGAAGACCATCGACTACCGCGCGTCGCCATCGACATCTGGTATCACGTGGGCCCGGTCAATGAGGAGCCCCGGCGCACCGGATTCGCGCACCTGTTCGAACACATGATGTTTCAGAAATCCAGGCACGTTCCCGAAGACGCGTACTTCCGGACGCTCGAAGCCGTGGGCGCCAGCGACATCAACGGCACTACGGACCAGGACCGAACGAATTACTTCGAAACCGTGCCATCGAACGAATTGGAGACCGCCTTATGGCTGGAGTCGGATCGGATGGGCTATCTCCTCGACGAAATCACCGCGGACTCGTTCAAGAATCAGCAGGACGTCGTGCGCAATGAGCGTCGTCAGAGCGTTGAAAACCGCTCTTATGGAATTGTCGGCGAAGCGGTCACGCACGCCCTGTTTCCGAAAGATCATCCGTACTACGCGGACGTCATCGGTTCCCACGAAGATATCCAGTCCGCCCGGGTGGCCGACGTCCGGAAGTTTTACAAGCAGTACTACTCCCCCAACAACGCCAGCGTTGCCATCGTTGGAGACATTGACCCGGCGAAAACCAGGCAGCTTGTCGAAAAATACTTTGGCCCGCTGAAGCGCGGTCCGGAGGTTCCGCCGGTGCACGTGACGACACCTGAAATCACTTCGGAACGCCGCGTCGTCGTCAAGGATCACATCGAACTCCCGCGGATCTACATCGCCTGGATTACGCCGCCGATTTTCAAGCCCGGGGATGCCGAGGCCCGGCTTGCCGCCGGCATTCTTGGTCAGGGCAAGTCGAGCCGCCTGTACCGGAGTCTGGTTTACGACAAGCAGATTGCGCAGGACGTCGCCGCCTATGCCGATCCGTATACGCTCGGCTCGAGGCTGACCATTCAGGCCACCGCGCGCGAAGGTCACACACTGGACGAGATTGAGAAGGAGATTGACGCGCAGCTGGACGCGTTCCGCAGGAGTGGGCCGACCGCCGCGGAACTGGATCGCGCGAAGGCATCCACTGAAACGGGCATTCTGTTTTCGCTCGAGCGCAATGGCGGATTCGATGGCGTTGCCGATCGCATCAATATGTACAATCACCACCTGAAAAACCCCTCCTATCTTTCCGAAGACATCGTGCGATTCCGCAAGGCCACCGTGGCCGATGTACAGACATTCGCGACGAAGTATCTCGCGAAGTCCGCGCGGGTCGTGGTGTTCGGAGTTCCGGGTGAACAGGATCTCGGGAAGCCCGTGCCGGCCGGCGCCGTTGCGGCCGGCGACAAGCCGGAATCGGTCAATGTGGACGAGCCCTGGCGCGCGAAGCAGCCCGAGCCCGGACCGGACCCCTCACTGGCGATCCCGGCGCCCGTCGCGTTCAGATTATCCAGCGGATTGAACGTCATTCTCGATCACCGGAAAGGCTGGCCGGTGGTTGCGGCAAAGCTGGTGATGAAGGGCGGCAGCTCCGCCAATCCCGTCGACAAACCGGGACTGGCGAACTTCATGCTCAATATGCTGGGCGCAGGAACCACCACGCGCACGGCCAACCAGTTCTCCGACGCGCTCGAGCAGCTCGGCGCGCAAATTACGCCCCGCGCGGCGGAGGAATATGTGAGCCTGACCCTGACTTGCGCCAGATCTCAAGTCCACGGTGGGCTGGACCTGCTGGCGGAGGCGGTCATGCATCCGGCGTTTCCGGAAGAAGAAATTGAAAGAGAACGAAAGAACATTCTCGGGAGACTGGCGCAGGATAAGGCCGACGCGCGCGCCACGACGAACCGGGTCATGACGCTGGCGCTCAACGGAGAGAACAGTCCTTATGGATATATCTATCTGGGTACGGACGCGGCTGTTCGTTCAGTGACGGAATCCGACCTGCGCCGCTACTGGTCCGATTACGTTACGCCCGAAAACGCGGCGCTGCTCGTCTCCGGTGATCTCACCGGGGAAGAACTCCAGGACATGCTCGGCAAGACACTGGGAAGCTGGAAACGCGGCTCTTCCAGGCCTTCGGTCAAGGCCGAGGGCGCTGGAGCGAATGCGGCGCGC
>DASUFH010000227.1:0-9038 GCA_036274645.1 Terriglobia bacterium | reverse complement strand
TGTCCATTTTCCATTGCCTGTTATCGATTGTCCGATGAACTTCTTTCACTGTTCGTTAGCCGAGTGTGCGGGTCAAACGAATAACGTAAGAGGTTCATCGGACAATCGATAACAGGCAATGGAAAATGGACAACCGGGGATGGGCGGTCATAGCAGCCACGCGATTGGTATCGCTCCTTGGGAGACCGCCCCTGCAAGGGAATTCCGGGCGTTGCAGATACAATACGGCGATATGCGGTACGACTTCCTGATCGATACGTATTCGAGCGAAATCCTGAAAGTGCTCAGTGTATGGAGCATGTTCAGGGATGAAGATCTTACGGTCCGTCCTCATCCCACGGACCGGCGCGGTCGCAGCGTCCGCGAGCACATGATTCACCAGTGTGTCGGCGAGGACGCATGGTTTCGTAACATGCTGGGCATCGACATCGGCGCAAGCCCGCTTCCGGTGGAGGAAACGCGCGGCGCGTTCATTCAAAAATATGCGGAGGATTCCGAGCGGAGGGCGTCGGCGCTCGGAGCAAAGCCTGATGAGTGGTGGGAGCAGGACACCACGTTCTTCAAGGTGACGCGCAGCCGGGCCTGGGTCATGACGCGGCGGATTGCTCATACCGCGCATCACCGCGGCCAGCAGATGGCCATGTTGCGGATGCTCAACCGCGATCTTCACAGCAACTATGGTCCTACCGCCGACACCGGCGGGTTGCCCGGGAACGCTGCCGTAGTGATCTATGCGTATCCGGACCTTGAAGCCATTATGCGCGGAGGTCCGAAGTCGGAGCTTCCCGGACCGGGTTCGAAACCGGTCAGCGAGCGTCCGGATGTCTGACGCCGCTCAAGCAGGCGGGGACCCACAATGCTTCCGTTGTGCAATAACTCAGCGCTTTTTCGGCAATGTCGGCAGTGGGAGACGCGGACGTTCCACGATTTCAGGAAGTCCCGGCGGGTTTTCCCTCATCGCTTCCAAAAGCAGTTCGATCGCCTTGTCCAGTTGCGGATCACGGCCCGCAGCGTAGTCCTGGGGCGCTATCTCCACTTCCACGTCCGGGTCCGTACCGTAGTTTTCGAGCGTCCATCCGGCGTCACTGAACCAGAAGGAGTATTCCGGCTGAGTCGTCACGCTGCCATCCACCAGCCGATACCTGGGCGAGATGCCGATCACACCGCCCCACGTTCTCTTGCCCACCAGTGGCCCGAGTTTCAGCATCTTGAACGCGTGCGAAAACATATCCCCATCGGAGCCTGCGTGTTCGTTGGTGATGGCGACCATCGGTCCAAGCACCGATTCGGGCGGATAAGGCACGGGAGCGCCCCAGCGCGAGAAGTCATAGCCCAGGCGCTTGCGCGCGAGCTTTTCGAGAATGAGCGAGGAGACGTGTCCTCCACCGTTGTAGCGTACGTCGATGATCAGGCTATCGCGTTCCGCTTCCAGGCTGTAGTAGCGATGAAACTCGGAATAGCCGCGAGGACCCATGTCGGGAATGTGCACATACCCGGATCTTCCTGCCGTCTGTTCATGGACCCTGCGGCGGTTCGCTTCGACCCATTCTCGATACCGGGCCGGTGTCTCGTCAGACAGAGCCGTGACGGTGACGCGGCGCATGTCGCTTCCGTCCGCGCGGGCAACGGCAAGTTCAACGGGAAGGCCGGCGAAATTGACGAGTTGTGATTCCGGAGTGACGGACGCGCTCAACTCGCGCCCGCGCACGGCCAGCAGCCGGTCTCCTTCCTGAAGGTTCACCCCCGGGGTCCGCAGCGGGGAATTCTGATCGCGCTCCCAGGAGTCGCCGCTCACGACGTGGGCGACGCGATAGCAGCCTTCGGCGCTGTCAAACAGGAAGTCTGCGCCGAGATAGCCCTGGGTGACGCCGGGGGGCGGCCGGTGGTCACCGCCGAACTCATAGGCGTGCGACGTGCCAAGTTCGCCCTGCATCTCCCAGATCAGATCGGAGAATTCGGCGCGGGTGGAGACGCGATCGAGCAGCGGCTGGTAACGCTCATGAACCCGGAGCCAATCGACTCCCGACATGTCCTCGACCCAGAAGAATTCCCGCTGGAGCCGCCAGATGTCGCGGTACATCTGCCTCCACTCCTGCCGCGGATCGATGGACACGCGGAGGCGTCCGAGATCAATCCAGCCGGACTGGCGGGAGGGTATATCGTCGGACGGTTTTTCGAGTTTTGCCGACGCGTTGACGGCTCGCAGACGCCGCCCGCTTCGATAGACGAGTGTCGAACCGTCGCGGGAAATGACAAAGCTCAAGACGTCACTGAGCGCGGTTTCGATCTTCTGGGTGGAGAAGTCGAAACACTGCAGATCCCCCCCGCGGGTGTCGGTGTCGAGCCAGTCCCGGCGGAGCGATCCGGAAATGGGGAACTGCGTGAAGAACACCTTTTCACCCGCTCCGGCAATCTGGCGATAGACGCCGTCGGCCGCTGGAAATGCCAGGATTCGGTCCGCAATTCCGTCCTCGTCGATTCGGACCGCCGCCGGTCCGGCCGGTTCCACGGCCTCCGCCTTGCGGGGTTTGTCGCCGAAGCCGCGGGGTTTGGCAATGAACGGAGAGCCCTCGTCCCGGTTGAGGATGATCAGGTACGGCCTGATGCTGCGAGGAAAGTTCAGATCGAAATAGTAGCTGTCGTAAACGGGATCGAGCGTGCGATGCGAAAGAAAGTACAGGTACCGGCCCGATGGGTCAAAAGCTGGAGCAAAATCCCGGAATTCCGGCGTTGTCGCCAGGAATGCGAGGCCTGTGGCGATGTGGACCAGTTTGATCGCGCTGGTTTCGCGGCTTACGCTGAACGGATAGGCCAGCCATGCGCCATCGGGGGACCAGGCGACGCTGTCAATCGGACGATAGGCGCTGTAATCCAGCCGCCGCATGGAGGCGGCGGCCACATCGACGAGAAGCAGTTCCTGACGATGGTTGGTTACGGCGACCAGACTCGACGTCGGCGATGGGGTCATGGCGGCGACGCGACCCAGGTCGAGTTCCTTGAGTGAAGGCGCCGCGAGCGGGCCGAACGTTTCCAGTCGCTCCTCCCCGGACGAATCGCTCACCGTGACCAGAGTCGCGCCGTCGTTGAGCCACTGCGGCAGCCGATAGCGCACCCCGTCTGTCGCGCCATGCTGCTGGACCGACTCCTCCCACAACGCGAAGGTCAGCGGCTTTCCGCGGCATTCCACCGCCAGAGAATGCCCCGCCGGATGGACCGCGACGCTTTCCAGATAACGCTCCGCGGAAACGTGGCGGCGTTGCGTCTGGGTCGAGGATCCGCGCCACGCGATCTCCACCTTGCGGACAGCGCCGGTCTGCGGGTCGAGTGTGTAGAGGTCTGCGCCGCACTGGTAAGCGATGTGGAGGCCATCCGTGGATGCCCACCGCGCGAAATACTCCTCATGATCGGTGTGCCGCCGGAGATCCTCCCCTTCAGTGTTGCAGGAATAGATATTTCCGATTCCTTCGTGGTCGGAAAGAAAGTAGATGCGCGACCCGATCCACATCGGACTGGCGAGGTTCCCATCCAGCTGGGTCAGAGGATGAAACTGCCCTTCGCCGGCAGTGTCGATCCAGATCCGGCCTGCCGTTCCTCCGCGGTACCGCTTCCAGCGGGCCGGATCGGCGGTATGCCGTCCCAGCACGAGTCCGCCATTCGGGCCAAATCCGATGTCGGTGGCGGGACCGTAAGGGAACTGCTTTGGCGCGCCGCCGTCGACGGCGATCCGATACATCCGGTACATGCGTCCCAGCGGTTGCGACGCGTTCGACGAAAACAGGATCTCGCCGTCCGGGGAAAATCCGCGCACGGTCGAGTCCGCGCCGAAGTAGGTGAGGCGCTTGAGCGGGCCCCCTTCGGCGGGAGCGATATACACTTCCGGCCGTCGTTCCTCTCTCGCGGTCGCTGCAAGCCATTGACCGTCCGGAGAGATGGCGATCTTCCCCATCTCTCCCAGACCCGCGGTCAGCCGGCGGGGAATACCGCCGGAAGCGGAAACGGTCCAGATGTCGTCTTCGGATATGAAATAGACGTCGCCGTGATGGATTGCAGGAAAGCGATAGTATCCGTTCATCGCTTCATTGTTTCATTGCCGCCATTCTTTCCGGCAGGGAACTCTTTGAGCCGATTCAGACAGCGATTCCCCGGTGGCCGGCCGAAGAGGTCTCTGTCCGGCGCGCCACGAGGTTCTGAAACCGGGCCACAATCAGGGTCTGATCGTCGTTGGGTGGGGCGTTGTCGATGAACGCCTGCACGCGGTCCAGCGCGGTATCGCGGATTTCTTCGGCGGACTTGTCCCAGCAGTCACGAATGGCGTCCAGCATGCGATCTTCGCCGAATTCCTCTTCGCGGGAATTGACCGCTTCACTGAATCCGTCAGAAAAAATCACGAGTAGATCGCCTTCTTCAATCAGCTCCTGAGCCTGTTGATAGGCCATGCCGGGAAGCAGGCCCAGAACCGTTCCGCCGGCTTCCAGTCTGCGGACTTCAAGATTCCCGGAATCCGATCCGCTCCGGCGCCGGATGAGCAACGGCGGCAGGTGCCCGGCGTTGATGTAATGGAGCGTCGACTCGCGCGGATCAAAGTACGCCCAGAACAGGCTGGAGAAGCGCTCCCGGGCCGTTTTTTTGCAGAGCAATTCGTTCAGGTGCCGGGTGGCGTTTTCATGCGCGGCGGGGGAATCCGTCCAGGAAACGGAATGGAGCGCGCCGTGAATGAGGCCCATTAAGAGGGCAGCTGAAATCCCTTTACCGGAGACATCGCCCAGGATCAGCGCGACGCGGCCATTGTCGGCGCTGAAGACGTCGCAGAAGTCCCCACCGACTTCGCCGGCGGGAATACATTCCAGAGAGAAGTCGATTTGCGGCGACACCGCGTAGGGAGGGGCGAGCAGGTCCGTCTGGACACGTCGCGCGAGTTCCAGTTGCGCTTCGATCTGCTGGCTGCGCAAGTGATGCGGCAGGCGCAGCGCAATCAGGACAAGCGACGCCATCAGGGCCAGAGACGTTCCCACTCCCACGATGAGTGTTCTGCGCAGCGACGCAAACGGTCCGGAGACGCTTGTCAGCGGAATGGCGATTTCAAGGGCGACCGGAGGTTTCTCCCCGCGACGCGGTCCGCCACGATTACCGCCGGCGCGCTGCGCCGGCGTGGTTGTTCCGGGTGTGACGCCGGAGCGCTGGGGAGTTGGAGTCGTTTCGGCCGCGCCGCCGGCGCGCTGGGGCGCGGGCTCGGCCACTCGGCCGAATCCGCCGTCCGGAGGCGGGCCTGGCGCCCCCCCCCGGAATGGATCACCGAATCCGCTGCGGGGTCCTCCCGCTTCGGGGCCCCGCCCGGATGAGGGGCCTTCTCCCCGTTGAGCGCCGCGCTCTCCGGTCGACGGTCCTCCCTCGGGTCCCCGTGGCGCGCCCGTGCGCGAGCCCGGTTCGCCAGGGCCGGTTCCCAAAAGGCCAGGTTGAACGCCACGTGTCCCGACGGGCTCGACACCGGCGCCGCCGGATCGCGGAGCGGCCGGGTCAGCGGGGAGCGGCGTTCCTCGTCGGGCGCCAAACGTTGCTGCCCCAAATCCCCCCCGTTGCGGCACAACGGGAATTCCGTATATCTCCACCACCGCGGAGCCTGCGTCGGTCTTTTCGATGACCGGTTGGCTGTGACGTTCCTCCACCGGACGACCCACTCGCGACCAGAGGTCGGGGGTCGGCTTGACCGAACCCACGCTGACCAGACTCTCTCCCTTCTGGTTGATCAACCGGATCCAGGCGACCTGCTTCTGATCTCGGTTCCACGCTTCAAGAAGGTCCTCAATAGTGGCTGTGGCTGCTTCCGCAGTGGCGCGATCCTGGACGCCACGCAATACGACCTGCAGCGATTGATTCCGATTGTCAGCTTCCCGCACCGCCGCGCCGATGACCAGATTCCGGTAGACATAGAAATAGGTGGAGGCGGTCTGAACGAGCAAGGCTACGCCCAGCAGGAAACCCGCCAGCAGAAGAATTCGAAAAAGGTTATACCGGGAACGATTCTCTTTCATTCTTCGCCCATCGCTATATTGACGCTATGAAGTATGAATCCGGCGCTTCGGCGGGCGGTAAAGAATTGTTAAGTCTTAGTTCTTGATCAGAATCGTGTCGTCGCGCTCCGCTCCGGTAGAGACCATGGCAATCGGAGTTTCTACAAATTCGGAAAGATGTTTGAGGTAGTCCTGGGCAGCCTTCGGAAGGTCTTTCCATTCGCGAATACCGGACGTCGATGTGGTCCAGCCTTTGAAGGCGCGGTATTGAGGTTCGATCCGGCTGAGTGTTGCCGCATCAGGAGGGAACTCATTGAGCGGGGATCCCTTATAGGTGTATCCCACACAGAAGGGAATCTCCGCGAACGTGTCCAGCACGTCGAGTTTGGTGACCGCCAGGCTGTCGAGACCGTTGATCGCCGCGGCATAACGCGCGGCAGGCCCATCGAACCAGCCGCAACGCCGGGGACGTCCGGTGGTTGCGCCGAACTCGCGTCCGCGTTCCCGGATCCGGGCGTCATCGCCGGCCTCGGCTTCCGTTGGAAATGGTCCGCTTCCCACGCGCGTCGTGTACGCTTTGGCGACACCCATGACCGCGTGGACGTGTTTGGGCGCGATGCCGAGTCCCGTGGCCGCGCCGCCGGCCGCGGCGCTCGAGGACGTCACAAATGGAAATGTTCCGTGGTCAAGATCCAGCAGGGTGCCCTGCGCGCCCTCGAAGAGAATGGTCTTGCCGGCGCGGATCAGACCGTTCAGCAAGGTCGAAGTATCGACCACGAAAGCGCGGAGTTTGGCGCCGTATGCGCTGTAGGCGCTGCAGATCGGCTCGGGGTCGATCAAAGTGGCGCCGAAGCTCCGGAGCGTACGGTTCTTGTCATCGACCTGCTGCCGGATCTTCGCGTCGAGCCCCTCCGGTTCGAGCAGATCGCATACACGCAGGCCGCGCCGTCCCGCTTTGTCTTCGTATGCGGGGCCGATGCCGCGCGAGGTCGTTCCGATCCGGCCCTCGCCGAGCGATTGTTCCATGGCGCCTTCCACTGCGCGATGGTAGGGAAGAATCAGGTGACAGCGGTTGGAGATGAACAACCGGCCCGCGACGTTCGTTCCGGCGGCTTCCAGCATGGCGCATTCTTCGAGGAACGCCTCAGGATCCAGCGCGACGCCGTTGCCGATCACGCAGTGCACATCGGCATGAAATATGCCCGAAGGGATCAGATGGAGAACACGGGTCAGCGAACCGACCTTTACTGTGTGGCCCGCGTTGTGACCGCCCTGATAACGGGCCACACAGGAAAAGTTCGCGCTGAGGATGTCGACGATCTTGCCTTTGCCTTCATCACCCCATTGCACACCGACAACTGCAAGATTCTTCTTCATGGCGGGCTTATATTCCGGCTGTGGATTTTACGGGGAACTTCACCCCAGATGCTTGTCGAGCGCCTTGGCAATCACGTCTTTGCCGACCGCTCCCACAATCTGTTCTTTGACCTGGCCGCCTTTAAAGACCAGAAGGGTCGGGATTCCACGGATGCTGAATCGCGAAGCCGTGGCGGCATTGTTGTCCACATCCAGTTTCCCGACCTTTACGCGGCCATGATACTGATCGGCAATGGCGTCAACGGTCGGCGCCAGCGCGCGGCATGGGGCGCACCACGCGGCCCAGAAATCGATCAAGACGGGCTCCGCCGATTGCAGGACTTCCGATTCAAAATTCGTGTCCGTGATCTCGATTGTGTTCGCTCCCATGTTTCCTCCAATTCGTCTCAACCAAACAAGTAAAAGTAGCGGACCGCGGTAGGGATTGTCAATCATATGGCCCCGGGCCGGGGCGGCTGGGCGGGCCAGGAGGGACAGCCGTTGGAGTTCCGGGAAATCCAGTCTCCCACTTAATCGTTAATTGTCGGCTGTTCACCATTAACTGCTTTACCTGGTCGGTTGGCAAAATGGGGGCGTTGGTCCTTTCAGTCAACGGAAGGACCAATGCCATCAAGTGCAACAGTTAATGGTGAACAGCCAACAATTAACGATTAAGTGGGGGACTGGGGGCTCCTTCCTCCATATGAACTCGCTTCCCGGCTGACGGCGCCAGGGGCCGCCGGGGCGAACGTCCTTGATTGGCAAAAATCGCATCTCTGGAATCAATCCCGCAGGTATCATTCCGCCACAGAGCGCCATATGTTGAAACCGATGACTCCGTTCAGTGATGTCCGGGCTCGACGTGCTACGATCGATTTCTACGATATGAACCGACCTTCAAGAGGTACGCGAACGCTCCTGCGCCTGTTCATCATTGCCGCAGGAGTGGTGTCGCTGGGGGCCCAGGCGACGGAGCCCTTGTTGAACACGATGTATCAATGTCCGGCGGGCATGACATTTCAGGTCACGTCCTGTACGGGGCCGGGTGAGGCCGATACCTGTGAAATGGCCTCGTTTTCGGGCGGCCGGCCGCTTCAGCGCAGCGTTTCCACCCGGGCGGACCTGCGGATCCTCATGGGGTTGTGCCACGTTCAGAGTTCCCTGGAATCCCCGAGCCAGGGCGCCGTTCGGAGCGCTGCGGGTTCCGGAACGGACGCCAACGGTTTCCGGGTTGGCGACAGCGTTCTGGTCACCGCCGGCGAGACATGGGTCATTGCGCAGATCATCGACATGAATGGCAACGATTACCGGGTCCGCGCGCGGGACGGGAGCGAGGCCATCAAGCTGTATCCTTCAGGTCTTCGCCGCATCGGGCCGTTGACCGCTCGCGACCGCGCCGTCGGTCTGTTCGACCTTCACGAGCGGGTCCAGGTGCTTCGCGACGGGAAGGTGGAATCGGGAGAAATCGTCGACATCAGGGACATGGATTACCAGGTTCGTCTCGCTGGTGATCGCAACGTGTGGGTCAGCGGCGGGATGCTGCTCCCTGCCGCGCCGGAGGGGCCAACCCAACCGTCGCCATCGGCGCCGCCGGCGGCAGCGCCAGCCGGAATTCAGGCGCCCCGGCCCGGCCTCGTCAGTTGCTCGGGAAAGCTCGAAGGGCAATACGGGACC
>DASUFH010000226.1:0-12203 GCA_036274645.1 Terriglobia bacterium | reverse complement strand
ACGTGCAGCGACATGAGCGCCTGCAGCGGATGCGCGCCGGCTTCCACGAGCGGCGCCGCGTAATCGCTCACGACTTTCGCCTGGCCGACATCCACCAGCGCCTGCGCCCCCTTCCGCCCGAGGGCGTCGAGGCCGTATTCGTCCATCACCTGGCTGAAGTTGTCGATGATCCGCTTGCGCAACCCGCCGTCGGTCCGGACATCGAACAGCAGCCGGTTGAGCGCATAGGCTGAGGCCGGCGGATGCACGTAAAACTCGAATCCGCCGTTCTTGAACTGGAACCCACCGTACTTCTTCTCGACCTGCATCGGGGGATTCTGACGTTCACGGCGCGGCAGAAACCGCATGAAGCCGTGGCCGTGATGCCAGGTCGGCGTGTACTGGATCAACTCGCCCGGAACCTTACCGATCGCGCCATAGAGCGTGATCCACGTCAGCAGCTCCGTGTTGCCCGTTTCGTCCAGTTGCGGCGCGGTCATGTTCAGCAGGGAATCGACGCGGCCTGCCTCAAGCTCGGAGATCATCCAGTAGTCGAAATCGAATTCGGGAGTCGGATACTTGCGCGTGCCCGGATAGTGCGACATGCCGCCGGACGCCAGAATCGCCACGCGCTCCGGCCGCTTCTTCAGGATGTCCGCGATCGCCTGTCCCAGCGCATAGCAACGCTTTGGCGTCGGCATGGGCGGAAGGTACACATTGGTGAAGAAAGGGATGACGGGAATGTCGCGCTTGCCGACCAGGTACTCGAAGGGCGTGGAAAAGGTATGGCCAAGTTCGGCGTCTTCCGAATACACCATGTCGAATCCACGCTCGATCAATTCCTCCAGAAAATGTTCGGCCAGGTCCCGCTTGATCGGCAGGTTGTGGGTCCGTCCCCCAAACTTTGCGGTGGCGCGGGTTCCGGCCACGATGCCGAAGGTCGGATAGCAATTGAGCGGGGAAAACGTCTCCAGGTGATCGCTGCCAAGAACAATGAGCGCGTCCGGTTTGGTTTCGTCCAGAATCGTTCCCAGTTCCCGCAGGGCCGCGATACTGGCGTCCAGTTGCTCCGGTTTTTCGTCCGGAGGCCGTGTAATCAGCTGCGGCGCGTGGGCCGCAGCGAAGGCTGCAACGATTTCACCCATGGGTCACTCCTTAAAGTTACTTTTTAAAGTCACTTATTAAAGTCATTCTTTAGCTTCGTCAACGTATTGCACGCCAAGCTCAGCGAGTTTTGCTCGCAGACCGTAAAAATCCAGGCCGAGCTCGCCGTTCTTGAGGCGCTCACGCGTTTTGGCTTCTTTGGCGATGCGCTCACCGGCCAGCCGGGCCACTTCAACGGCGGACTCGCGCCGGACAACAACCACGCCATCGCGGTCCGCGACGATCACATCGCCGGGGCGCACTGAAGCGCCGGCGCAGATCACGGGAACGTTGACGGATCCGGCTGTGTTCTTGACGGTGCCCTGCGCGAAGATCGCTTTGGACCAGACGGGGAAGTTCATGGTCTCCAGATCGGCCACATCGCGTACCCCGGCGTCGATGATGAGGCCGACGACTCCGTGGGCCTGGCACGAAACGCCGAGCAGGTCTCCGAACATCCCATCCGAAGAATCCGAAGTGGTCGTGACGACCAGAATGTCGCCCGGTTGAACCAGTTCCATGGCCGCGTGAATCATCAGGTTGTCTCCCGGATGGCAGGAGATCGTGATGGCGCTTCCGGCGGCGCGCGCCCCGGGATAGATCGGGCGCATATACGGTCGCATCAGGCCGGTCCGGCCCTGAGCTTCATGGACGGTAGCCACGCCGTACTCGCCAAGGGCGCGAATGGCTTCGGCGGGCGCGCGGGGGATTCTGCGAACGATGGTTGGTTTCATGTGTTTGTCTGGTCCTGCAAGAGCAGTGGATTCCGTTCACCAATCGGCAAACTCGGGAGTATTGTTGGCGCAGTCGCCACCTGTCAAGACCTTGTTCCGGTGAGAAATTGGGGTCAGAGAGGAATTGGGGGACAGCCTCCGAATTCACAGCGGGCAATATCTCGATACGGCTGGGACTTTCGCTGCGAATTCGGAGGCTGTCCCCCAATTCCTCTCTGTCCCCAATTTCCTTTTCGGGATTGCATCACCGGCGGGTCTCAGCTACGCTCCGCAACGCCATATTAATGTCCGAACAATTCGTTACGGGGAGACAGGAGGAAGTTTTTGATGAGACCGAACGTTCGCACTTTCTGGATCATGGTTGCCGTTTGTGCCGGCGCTATTGGATTCGCTGCTTCTGCGCGATCCGCGCAGCGGGGCGCGCCCGCGGGCGGTCCACCCCAGGCGGGGCAGGCCGGACCGGCCGGACGTGGCGCTGCTCGCGGACAGGGCGCTCCACGTGGGCAGGGCGGAGCGCCCGGCGCTCCGGGCGCGCGCGGACCGGCGGGCGCCGCCCCTGGCGCTCAACGCGGCGGCGGGCTGCCGGGAACTGAGAGCGGGTGGTCCAGCTTCCAGACGCGATGCGCCCGCTGCCACCTCGATCCGGCCGCGGATCTCGCGCCGTCGGGCGTCGCCATCCGACAGATGACGCCGGAACACATTTATGAAGCCCTCACCACCGGCTCCATGGTGGAGCAGTCCCAGGGAATCGCCGACGGGCAGAAGCGCCGCATCGCGGAATTCATGGCCGGACGGCCCATGGGCAGTTCCGCGGCCGGCAGCGCCAAGAATATGCCGAACCAGTGCCGGACGAATCCGCCCATGACGGATCCATCGGCGACCGCCGGCTGGAGCGGCTGGGGTAACGGGAACGCGAATACGCGGTTCCAGCCTGCCGCGGCCGCCGGTCTCAACGCATCGAATGTTCCCCTTCTCAAGGTCAAATGGGCCTTCGGCTTTCCCACGGGCGAAACCTCAAGCTCGCAGCCCACAATTGCCGCCGGCCGCGTGTTCGTGGCGAGCGACAACGGATTCCTCTACTCCCTCGACGCCGCCACGGGATGCGTCTACTGGTCTTTTGAAGGCGGTTCGATCGTCCGCGGCTCGGTCGTTGTCGGGCCAGTGAAGGGACAGGGCAATACGCGCTATGCCGCCTTCTTCGGCGATGGTCACGCGAACATCTTCGGCGTGGACGCGCAGGACGGGCACATGCTCTGGAAGACGAAGGTCGACCAGCACGTGGTCGCCCGCATCACCGCCGGAACGCGGTACTACGACGGCAAGCTGATCGTGCCGGTGTCGTCATCGGAAGAGTTCAGCAGTGGAACTCCCGACTATCCGTGCTGCAGTTCCCGCGGCAGTGTGGTGGCGATGGACGCCAGCACCGGAAAGATCATCTGGAAGACGTTTGCGGTGCCTGGCGAGATGAAGGCCTACAAGATCCAGTCCAACGGCGTTGTTCTTTACGCGCCCGGTGGCGGCGGTATCTGGAATTCGCCGACGATCGATCCCGCGCGCAATGCGATTTACATCAGCACGGGAGACGCCACGACGTTTCCTTCGCCCAAGACCACGGATGGCGTGATGGCGCTGGACATCAATACCGGCAAGCTGCTCTGGGCGTACCAGGCCGATGAAAATGACGTCTTCATGGGCGGCTGCAACGGCCAGGCGAAAAGCGAAGCCTGTCCGAATCCGATGGGACCGGATCTGGATATCGGCAACTCGCCGATCCTCCAGTCGTTGCCCGGTGGAAAGCGCGTCCTGATGGTGGGAACCAAGCGCGGCCATGTCATCGGTCTCGATCCCGACAGGGAAGGCGCCGTTGTTTATCGCGTGCTCGCGTCCACCGGCCAGGCGGCCCCGACCGGTACCGGCCCGCGCGGCGGCGGCGGTGGCAACATCGTGTGGGGCGGCGCTGCGGACGCGTCGAACGTCTACTACGGCGCCGGCGGCGCGGGTTTGACCGCGCTCCGTCTCGGCACCGGCGAAAAGGCGTGGTCGTTTACGGCGCCCAACGGCGGCGGCCAGCTCGGCGCGGCGCCGACGGTCATTCCCGGGGTGGTCTTCGAAGGGTCGTCCAGCGGCCGCCTCTACGCCGTTTCCTCGACGGATGGGAAACAGCTCTGGGAGTTCAACACCGCTCAGGAATTCGAAACGGTCAATAAAGTTCCGGCTCACGGTGGCGCCATCTCGATGTCCGGCGCTGTAGCGGCCAACGGGATGCTGTTCGTCACTTCCGGATATGCCATTTCAAGCAGCGCGTCGGGCGGCAATGTGCTGCTGGCGTTTTCCGTTCAGTAGCGCATCGGTCAGGGAGGAATTGTGAAACGAACAGTCATCACAACCCTGTTGCTCATCTCCGCGGCGCTCGCGCTTCCGGCGCGGGCGCCGGCGGCCGCAGCGTCGTGCGATCGCGCCTGCCTGTCGGGGTTCATCACGCAGTACCTCGACGCGCTGGTCGCGCACAAGCCAGGCAATCTGGCGGTGTCCGATAAGGTGCGATTCACCGAGGACACCGTCGAGATGAAGCTCGGTGAAGGGCTCTGGAAGACCGCGTCGAAGCTGACGGACTACCGCCAGGAGATCCTTGACGTCCGTGAAGGCGTTGCGGGCGTCCACACCGTCGTGGACGAGAGTGGAAACCGGGTCATGCTGGCCGCGCGACTGAAAGTCGTCGACAGGAAGGTTACCGAGATCGAAACCATGGTGGTCCGGAACCGGACGGAAGGCATGATCTTCAACATCGACGCGGTCAAGACCGCGACCCCGGCAATGAACATCACGCCGGAAAAGTCGCAGCTCGTGAGCCGCGAAGAAGCCATCCGGATCGCGACACTGTATCCGGGAGGTCTCAAGGCCGGCAGCTTCGTCACGGCGGGAACCCCGTTTTCCGACGACGCGTACCGGTTCGAAAACGGACAGCTGATGGCCGGTCCTGGCTGCACGTTCATGAGGGGCTGCGAGAACATCAAGACACAGGGCCTTCCGCGTCTCGCGGGCATCACCTACCGCGTGGGAGCGGTTGACGAAGAAAAGGGAATCGTCTGGCTTCGTCAGGATTTCGGCCCGGGATCGGCGATGGGCGGGAACGCGCAGAACGGATCGCTGACCTGCTGGGAAATGTTCAAAGTGTATGGCGGCGCGATCCACGCGGTTGAAGCGTTCATGGAAATCATGCCGCAGGGCACGCCGTCGGGCTGGGACGCGAAGTAAAAGCCCAATCGTAGTCAGTCAAAAGGGGAACGCTTTGGAGTAAGCGTTCCCCTTTTCTACTTGTCCATTTTCCATTGCCTGTTATCGATTGTGACTTGAACTTCTTTCATTGTTCGTTGATCAACTGCTTACGATGCCCCCCGTTCATTAACGTGCAGCCATGGTGTTTCCTCGGCGCACTCCTCGATTCCTTCCCTCTAACCCGGCCGCGGAGCACGTAATACTGTGCTGCACATATTTATCGTGCTAATCTGATCCTGCCATGAAAACCAACGTTACGCTCAAGCTCGACGCCGACCTCCTGCGTGAGGCGCGCGTCGTAGCGGCAGAGGAAGGGCGGTCGATCAGCGCCCTGCTGACAGACCGGCTCGAAGCGATCGTGAGGGAACGAAAGGCATTCGACAAGGCTCGGCGCCGCGCGCTGGCCCGGTTGCGCGACGGGCTCGATCTCCAGTGGACACCGCCCCGGTCCCGCGACGAACTCCATGAGCGATAGGTACTTCGTTGACACGAACATCCTGATGTACGCCCACGACGCTGCTGCGGGCGAGAAGCACGTGCGAGCCAAGGCGCTCATCGAGGACTTGTGGGAACGACGCTCTGGTGTCGTCAGCACCCAGGTCCTGCAGGAACTGGCGGTCAACCTGCGCCGAAAAACGAAGAACCCTCTCGATGCGAAGGGTACGCGGGAGGTTGTATCGGACTACCTCACCTGGCAGGTAGTCGTGAACGGGGCCGATTCGATCCTGGAGGCGTTGGATCTGGAAGCGAGATACCAGATTTCGTTCTGGGATGCCCTGGTGATACAGGCGGCTCACGCTTCTGGCGCCGAGATTCTGTATTCCGAGGATCTGACCGATGGGCAGCGGTACGGAACGGTGCGCGTCAAGAATCCGCTGACGGCCGACGAGTGATCGGTAGATTCTGCCCGTTACGCTTTCTTGCGCAACTGTTTCTTGCGCAACTGTCCCGATCGTAGCGGAAAGTTGACGGTATGCGGTTTCCCCGCTTAATCATTAACTGCTGGCTGTTCACTATTAGCTGCTTCACTTAGTTATTGGTCGGATCCGCCCAGCCGGCCAGCGAACAATGAAAGAAGTTCAAGTCACAATCGACAACAGGCAATGGAAAACGGAAAACCGTGGTGGCAGGGAATCGCTCCCGCGCGGTGAAGCGCGCTCACGAAGGCTGTTTAGCACCGACTGCTAGTTGCCTGACTCTCTCCGCCTTCCTAATATCTGGCTCGAAGTCGACGCTTAATGATGCGGGCGCAAGACGAAAACATGGCTTCTTGAAGGTCCGGCGCCATCCCTTGCAAAGCGAAGCGGATGGGAAGGAGGGACGTTGAAGGTCGGTGACGTCATTACAGTGGCCGGCTATCCAGCGAAGGAGAACAGTGAACACTCCGTGTATTTGGAGAAGACTCGCGGAATTCACCCGCCCTTCATCGTTCTGTTAAAGGACATCTTATCTTCGACCGGTAAAATGCTCGGCCCGTTCCCCGTTGGAGGAGGAGCGTACGTAACTGTGTGGCAGGTCCCGAAGCCCCTTACGGGCGGCGCTCCTTCAGATGGGAAAGACGCAAAGAGCAAGTAGGGAAGAGGTCTGAGAATCATCCTCCAGTGTCGACTGGGGAGGTTCCACAACATCCTGGGAGGGGGAGGGTAGATACCGGGAGTACATGGCGATGGTAAGAAAAGGGGATCGTCTGGCTTCGTCAGGATTTCGGCCCGGGATCGGTGATGGGCGCGAATGGTCAGAACGGATCGCTGGCCTGCTGGGAAACGTTCAAGGTGTATGGCGGCGCTATCCACGCGGTTGAAGCGTTCATGGAAATCATGCCGCAGCCGTCGGGATGGGACGCGAAGTAAAAGCCAAATCGTAGTCAGTCAAAAGGGGAACGCTTTGGACTAAGCGTTCCCCTTTTTTACTTGTCCATTTTCCATTGCCTGTTATCGATTGTGACTTGAGCTTCTTTCATTGTTCGTTGACCAACCGCGCCGCCAGGTTCCTTTGAAAGTCCCGCAGCCCTATTCGTCGAGGTCCTCAAGGTTGAAATCACTGACAATCCTTCGACCTTGACGCAGGCTGGCAATCCGGCACAAACGGGATGCGCCTCTGTATACGACGCAGACCGTGTATTCGCCTGGAGGAGCCGTCAGCGAATACCGTCCCTGGAGAAATGTGATCGTCGCGAGAGGCTCCGCCGGAGTCTTTCCAAGCGGACGGATCTCGACGTTTATTCCCGGGACCGGCGCCTGCCCGTGGAAAACAGCTCCTTCGATGCTGGAAAATATAGAGCCTCCTGAACCCGTTGGCAGACGCCGCAGCAGATCTCCCGGTTCTACTCTTGTGAAGAACGCGAGATGGAGGTCGCTCTGCGTCTTTCGCTCCTTGCGGAGCGCAAAGTCCCGGCAGAGACCGATCCCGCCTCTGTACAGCACGCATGCCACGTAGTTCCCAGGGAGCGCGTTAACGGAATACCGTCCCCTGGCGTCCGTGCATCCCCAGTAGTTTGATGGAGAGTCCAATCCCAGAAGATGAATCTCAATGTCCCTGGCCGGCTCACCGTTTTCGCTGAGCGCCATCCCTTCGAGCGTCGCGCGGGGTTTGGGGTCACGCTTCTTCTCCGGTTTTTGTTTGCGAATTGATTCGATACTCTCATCAATGATGCGGGTTATGGAGAGCGCGGGCTTTCCGATTGGCTCCTGGCTCATTTCCTTCGAAATGCACAACCGACTGGAAAACCCCTCGAAAGTTTCCCGGAAAAGAAGCCGGGTATTGTCATGGAAGGGGCCTCCGCCTTGGGAGAATCCGGGCGCCGCCAAACAGCCGAGGGCCACGATCGGGACGAATAGCAGTGTTGAGATTCGAGAAATGCTGATGTTCACGTTTTCCACACCTGCTGCAGGTGTTCTGACATAAGGGACAGGTTATATCAGTTCAAGGCTGTAAAAGCAGCGACCAATGAGAGAAGACAATCGTCTTTAAGTCGTTGCGCTGCTGCGGGTCAGATCCGATCAATAACTAAGTGAAGCAGTTAATAGTGAACAGCCAACAGTTAATGAATAAGTGGGGGACACGCTTATCTCTGCATCGTCACGAAGCGGAGTTTCTTAGGAGTGCGGTTTCCCCACTTAATCATTAACTGTTGGCTGTTCACCATTAACTGCTTCACTTAGTAATTTGTCGGATCGGCCAACCGGCCAGCGAACAATGAAAGAAGTTCAAGTCACAATGGATAACAGGCAATGGAAAATGGAAAACCGTGGAGGCAGGGAATCGCTCCCCGTGCGTGAAGCGCGGGAGAGAAGGGAAAGCGTTTACGTTACGGTAACGAGAACACGACGTATTGCGCAGGTCCCGGCGCCGGCAGCGCAACCCCGCCGCTTACCTGGAACACGGTCCCACCACCCGTTGGTACCGCGATGTACTCCTTGCCGTTGACCTGGTACACCGCCGGGACGCCTTCCGGAGCGGCCGGAAGAACCGTTTCCCATATCAGCTTTCCAGTGTCCTGATCGTAGGCGTGAAGCTTGCGATCCGACGACGTGCCGGTAAACACGAGGCCACCCGCCGTTACGACGATGCCGCCGCGAGGAGCGATCGCGCCGATTTCCTTGCCGGCCTCGCCCAGCGCTGCAACGCCGCCGTTGGGCCGCTGCCAGAGGATCTCTCCAGTATTCAGATCGTAGGCGGTCAGCTGCGACCAGGGCGGACCGATAATGGACATGCTCCTGACGCCGTCCTCGCTGGAAGCCGTCTGCATGAAGTCATAGCTGGCTGCGTATTCCACGAAGCCTTCCGGCCGCCAGGCGCGCGCGCCACCGCCGGCGCCAGTGGCGGCGCCGCCACCGGCTCCGCGTCCACCGCCCGTTCCAGCGCCACGTCCGCCCGCTCCAGCGCCACGACCACCGGCTCCGCCTCGGCCGGCTCCCGCGGCGCCCTCCGCTCCGCGTCCGCCGCCTGCTTCTCCACAAGAGGGCGCGCTACCGCCGCGTCCGTTTCCACCATCGGGAGCGGAGATCTTCAGATAGGTCGGGAGTTCCTTGGAAAAGACATAAAGCCTGCCCCTGGTCGGGTCGACCGCGGAACTGCCCCAGTTCGCGCCGCCATTGTGTCCGGGCAGTTCGATCGAGCCCTTCATGCTGGGTGGCGTGAATAACCCTTCGTTGCGCGAGCTGGCGAGGAACTGCTTGATCAGCTCCTTGCATTGATCGCTGATGAATGGATTGATGTCCTTCTCCGTAAACGACTGACGGGCGAAGGGCTTCGGTTTGGTGGGAAAGGGCTGTGTCGGGGAAGAGTACTCGCCGGGCACATCCGATTGCGGAACGGGCCTTTCCTCGATCGGCCAGATGGGCTCGCCAGTCTTGCGGTTCAGTACAAAAAGGAACCCGTGTTTCGTCGGCTGCGCGACGACGTCGATATCCCGTCCGTCCTTGTGGATGGTGAGCAGCTTTGCCGCTGTGGGCAGGTCGTAGTCCCAGAGATCGTGGTGAATCATCTGGTAATGCCAGATCCGCTCGCCGGTGTTGGCGTTGAGCGCCACGAGGCTGTTGGCGAACAGGTCGTTGCCTTTCCGGTTGCCGCCGTAGAAATCGTAGCGGGCGGTTCCAAAGGGGACGAACACGATGCCGGTTTCCTCATCCACCGTGAACTCGCTCCAGTTGTGCACGCCGCCAGCCTGGTTGGGAGGCGTCAGCGCTTCGGCCGGCCACGTGTCCGCCCCGAATTCACCCGGCATGGGCACGCTGTGGAATGTCCATTTGCGTTCGCCCGTGAGGAGGTCAAACGCCTGAACGTCACCGGGCGTGGAGTCGAAGTTCGCGCCGTCGGCCCGCGACGTCACGATCATCAGGTTCTTGTAGACGCGGCCGGGATTGCCGCTCGGCGCGGAGATCCGCCGGTCGGTATTGGCCGTCGTATCGATGGTCGAGACGGTTTCGCCGGTGGCCGCGTTGATCTGTTTGATCTGGCCGCCGCTGATAATGATCAGGCGCCGATCCTTGCCATCCGCGCTTTGCCAGAAGTTCATGCCCCGGCTGGATGTGGCGCCCGGACTCGTCCACACTTCTTCTCCGGTGGCGGCGTTCAATGCGACCACGCTGCCCTGACGCGGCACATACATCAGGCCGTCCACAACCAGGGGATTCGTCGTCTGACCGCTTCCGGTCTGGTAGGTCCAGGCAATCTGCAACTGGCTCACGTTGTTCCTGTTGATCTGGCTCAGGGAGGAATACTGGGATTGATCGGCGCCTCCGCCGTAGCCCTTCCATGTGTCGAACTTTCGCGCGACCGGAGGCATGAGCGCGCCCGTCATCAACAGAATTCCGAGCAGTATTTTCTGCATTGAAGGATCTCCTCGAAAAATCCGGGGAATTACTCCCTGGCCATCGACGCGAGCATGATCATTGAGTTGTGCCTCCAGGCAATTGCGGCACAACATACCACAGCGATTGGAGGGAAAACGACCGCGTTCAACGGTGTGAAAAACGGGGCATTAAGCCTGGCCGAGTGAAGGAAATCCTGTGGGTCCGGAGCTTTTTAAATTGCCCGGCCGACCCCTTTTTGACTATTCTCTCCGGTTGCTGAAGACGGACCGCGGCGCCCGATCAGGCCTGCTCCAAAACCGCCGCCAGGGGCGGCTGGCCCGCCAGATCAAATTGCCGCTCCTGGGCAGGACCGAAAGTTTTTAACCCAACGTAAGGAGACCAACTAATCGTGAGCTATAAGAATCTGGACGAGGCGATCCAAGCCGCCGGAAATCCCGTAAAAATGATGCGTAACTCGCAGCTCGGGCCATATGTCTATCCCGTCGTGGCTTCGGAGTTTTCGAACTGGAGGGACGAACAGCGCGCCTGGAGAGAAACCTGCGTGCTCTTCCACCAGTCGTACCATATGGCCGACATGTTCGTGGAGGGCCCCGATGCGGTGAAACTGTTTTCCGACTTCGGCATCAACAGCTTCGCGAATTTCCCCGTGAACCGGGCCAAGCAATATATCGGCTGCAGCCCCGACGGACACGTGCTCGGCGACGCGATCCTCTTCCATCTCGATACGAACAAGCTCGTTCTGGTCGGCCGTCCCTCGATCCACAACTGGGTTCAGTACCAGGCCGTCATGGGCAAATACAACGTGGAGATCTCGCGCGATGAACGTTCGATCGCCCGCGATGTTCCGATTGTGCGCCGCCTCTATCGCTACCAGATTCAGGGTCCCAACGCCTCCAGGGTGATCAACAAGCTGAATGGCAGCCCCGTGCCGGATCTGAAATTCTTCCACATGAGCGATATGAACATTGCCGGCCGCAAGGTGCGCACCCTGCGTCACGGTATGGCGGGCGAGCCCGGCCTGGAGATCTGGGGCCCCCATGAGGAACGCCACGAGATCCGGAACGCCATCATGGAAGCCGGCAAGGAGTTCGGCATCCGCGAAGTCGGCTCGCGCGCATATGCGACGAACACCCTGGAATCGGGCTGGATCCCGTCGCCCATGCCGGCCGTTTACTCCGGCGACAAGATGAAGGCCTATCGCCAGTGGCTCCCCGGCGCCGGCTACGAGGCGACCGCGTCGCTGGGCGGCAGCTTTGAATCGGACAACGTCGAGGACTACTACCTGACGCCGTACGATCTCGGATACGGCCCGTTCGTCAAGTTCGATCACGACTTCGTCGGCCGCGAGGCCCTGGAAAAGATCGGCAAGAACCCGCCGCGCAAGAAGGTCACGCTGGCGTGGAACGGCGACGATGTGGCGAAGATCTTCCGTTCGATGTTCGACAAGGGCGGAGAGAACTACAAGTATCTCGACCTGCCGCTGACGAACTACGCCTCCCTCAGCTATGACAAGGTGTTAAAGGGCGGCAAGATGGTCGGTCTGTCCACGTTCGGCAGCTACAGCTACAACGAGCGCACGATGCTCACACTGGGCATTCTGGATGTGGAACACGCTGAAGTGGGAACCGAAGTGACCCTCGTCTGGGGCGAACCCAACGGCGGCACCAGCAAGCCCACCGTCGAGCGTCACAAGCAGCTCGAAGTCCGCGCCACCGTGGGACCGATTCCTTACGCGGCGGACGCCCGCGAGAAGTAC
>DASUFH010000225.1:0-15168 GCA_036274645.1 Terriglobia bacterium | reverse complement strand
GATTGTCACGGACACTACACCACGGCGCCCAGGGCGTTGCAGGCCTGGCGCGAGGCGCAGATTGCCGCTCTCGCCAAATCCTCTGAAGGACGAACTAAAGGGCGAATCGACATCAGCGACGATCAGATCCGCGAGAGTCTCGAGGGCGCGCAGCTGAAGCTGCAGCGCGAACGGGGCTCCGACGTTACGATCTTTTCGCCCCGCGCGTCGGCGATGGCGCATCACATCGGCGATGCGACGACCAGCCTGCACTGGACCGAACACTGTAACGACCTGATTCACCGCGTCGTCTCTCTTTACCCGAAGAACTTTGTCGGCGTGTGCCAGCTGCCGCAGTCGCCGGGAGTCCCTCCCGACACCTGCATCGGCGAACTGGAACGCTGCGTCAAAGACCTCGGGTTCATCGGATGCAATCTCAATCCGGATCCCTCCGGCGGCAACTGGACCGCGCCGCCGCTCACCGATCGCTACTGGTATCCCTTCTACGAAAAGATGGTCGAACTCGATGTGCCGGCCATGGTGCACGTCAGCGCGGCCTGCAATCCGAACTTTCATACGACCGGCGCGCACTATCTGAACGCCGACACGACCGCGTTCATGCAGTTCATCACCGCCGATCTGTTCAAGGACTTCCCGACGATCCGGTTCATCATTCCGCATGGTGGCGGCGCGATTCCCTATCACTGGGGACGATACCGGGGCCTCGCGCAGGATCTGAAGCGGCCGACTCTGGATGAGATGATGCGGAACAATGTCTTCTTCGACACCTGCGTCTATCATCAGCCGGGAATTGAGCTGCTGCTCAAGATCGTGCCGATCGACAACATCCTGTTTGGATCGGAAATGGTGGGGGCTGTCCGCGGGATCGATCCGAAGACGGGTCACTACTACGACGACACGAAACGCTACATTGACGCGATTCCCTGGCTGACGGCGGAAGACCGCCAGAAGCTCTTTGAAGGCAATGCGCGGAAAGTTTACCCGCGGCTGAAGGTGTAGACGCTTCCCCGCCTGCTTGTCCTGCTTGTAGGGGCGGTCTATGACCGCCCTCCCCGTTTCCCCCGTTGTCCATTGTCCATTGCCTGTTATCGATTGTGAAATTTCCCTCTTTCATTGTTTGCTCCGCAAAACCGGCCAACGAATAATGAAAGAGGACCATTTCAAAATCGATAACAGGCAATGGACATTAGACAACCGGGGCGCCAATCCGGAACATTGTGGGCGGTCATAGACCGCCCCTGCAAGCAGACGGGGGCTCAACATGCCTCCGCTGTGCAACATCCAAGGTCTTTCGCTCAGATTCTTCCCTTCTTGAACTACCGCTTTAAAAATTTCCCGTGATAAAGTTCCCGGCGCAAAACCGCTGCAAGACAGCGCCAAGGAGAATCATGAGTAAACCGACCATGGGAGCGCCCGCGGGTCAGGCCGGGGTGTCGTCGCCGAAAGAGCTTTTTGGAATCATCGCAGCCGCGGTGACGATGGTAATCGTCCTCCTCTTGCCTACTCCGGAAGGACTGACGCCCGGAGGTCACAAGCTGGCGGCCATATTTATCAGCGCCCTGGTGCTGTGGTCTACCGAAGCATTGCCCATGGCTGTAACCGTTGTCCTGGTGATCGCGCTTCAGCCGCTGCTGGGTCTCCGGACTGCGGCCGACGCGCCGATTTCCATCGGCGCCGCCATCTCGAACTCGATCAGCCCGATCTTTTTCTTCGTGATGGTGATGTATTTCGTGGCGTTCGCCTGGGTCAAGACCGGACTGGCCAGCCGGTTTGCCTACTGGATGATTTCCATTGCCGGCACCAACACCAAGCGGATCGTGTGGGTTTTCATGGGCGGATCGGCGCTGATTTCCTCTGTGGTTTCTGACGTCCCTTGCGCCGCCATCTTCATGGGCGTCGGGCTGGGAATTCTCGAACGCCTGAAGGTCGCGCCCGGCCAGTCGAACTTCGGCCGGTGCATCATGTTGGGAATCCCCCTGGGCGCCCTCATCGGAGGTGTCGCCACACCGGCGGGGAGTTCGGTCAATCTGATCGGTCTCAACATGATCAAGCAGGCCGGAGTGGAGCCGATCTCGTTTCTGACCTGGATGATGATCGGTGTTCCGATGGCGCTGGTGCTGCTTCCGATCGCAGTCATCACGATGCTGCTGATCTACCCGCCCGAAATCAAGACCATCGGATCCGACGAGGATATTAAAGCCGCGCGCGCTCAGTTGGGGCCGATGAGCGGCAACGAAGTGAAAGTGCTCATCATCATGGCGGTTATGATGACGCTCTGGATCAGCAGCACCTGGTTTCCGGGATCCCCCTACTTCGATACCTACACGGTCGCCCTTGTGGGCGCGACGGTGATGTTTTTGCCCGGAATTCGCCTGTTCACCTGGAGTGAAGTCACGAAGAACACCGGCTGGGATGTGCTGCTGCTGATCATGGGAATTTCTTCGCTCGGGGCGGCTTCGAACACGACGGGTCTCGCGAAGTGGCTTGCCGAAACGGTTCTGGGAGACGTTCAGGGATCGAACATGGCGCTGGTCCTCCTGCTGATCAGCGCGTTCACCGTCCTGATTCACCTGGTCATGCCCATCGCCCCGATCATCAACGCGGTCATGATCCCTCCGATCATGGCTCTCGGAACGGCGGCCGGGGTGAATCCCATGCTGTATGCGCTTCCGGTCATCTTCACCGCGTCGTGCGCGATGCTGCTGCCGCTGGATGCGGTCCCGCTGGTCACCTATGGCAAGGGCTATTACAAGTTCTTCGACATGTTCAAACCGGGATTCATCATCAGCATTGTCTGGGTCATCGTGATGACGGTTCTGATGCTGCTGATCGGTCCCCGCATCGGGCTGCTGTAGATTGACGTTGTGTCAGCAGCGCCGACAGTCGGATTCATCGGCTTTGGCGAGGCGGGATCGCACATCGCTTCGGGACTCCGGTCGGCCGGAGTAGATCGCCTCTTCGCTTTCGATATTCAGGCGGATTCGAGAGAGTTCGGCCCGCGCATTCACGCGCGGGCCGAAGCCAGTCAAACCGTGTTCGCGTCCTCCCCTGCCGCGCTCGCCGAATCCAGCGCGATCCTGTTCTCGACGGTTACTGCCTCCGCCGCGCTGGACGCGGCGCGAGCGATCGCGCCGTTCCTTGGCGGACGTCATCTCTATGCGGACCTGAATTCCGTATCGCCCGCGCTCAAGCAGGCCATCGCGGAGGAGATCGGCGCAAGCGGCGCAGGCTTTGTCGAAGCGGCCGTGATGTCGCCGGTTCCGCCCTACCTTCATCGGGCGCCGATGCTTCTGGGCGGGAGCGCCGCTCCCCGTTTTGCGGAAATCTTCCGTCCCCTCGGTATGCGCCTCGAAGTCATTGGCCCCGGAATCGGGGCCGCCGCGGCCATCAAGATGTGCCGCAGTGTTGTCGTCAAAGGGCTGGAAGCGTTGCTCGTCGAATGCGCGCTGGCGGCGGACCGGTATGGAGCGGACGCGCGCGTCTTTGCGTCCCTCGACGAGAGCTTTCCCGGTCTCGACTGGAAAAAGCTGGCCGACTACATGATCAGCCGTGTCGTGCTGCACGGGGAACGGCGCGCCCACGAAATGGACGAGGTAGCCGAAACGCTCCGGGCCATCGGCATCGATCCGATCATGGCGGAGGCCGCCGCGCGCCGCCAGCGGGCAACAGCAGAACTGGGGCTGCGGTCCCGCTTCGGCCCTGAGGGCCCGAAAACCTATCGCGACTTTCTCGACGCGCTGGGCGCGCTACCGTCCGATTGAAGACGCACGCTCCGTGGAACCCGCCAGCCGCAGAACCTCACGGATCCGTTTCGGCGCCATCCCGGTCCAACGCACGCAGTGCCGTTCAAACGTGCGAAGGTCCGAAAATCCACTGTGTTCCGCCACGCGCGTAATCGTGTCGTCTATGGTGGCCAGGGCCGTCAGCGCGCGCATCATGCGCCGGTGGGAGTTCCATACCGAAAACCGGACGCCGACCTTCCGGTGAAAGAACGCGCAGAAATGATGCCGTTCCTGGCCGCCGATCGCCGCGGCTTCCGCCAGGCCGATCAGTTCGTCCGGATTCTGCTCCACATAGCGCAACAGGCGCTGCAGCGGACCGTAATATTCAAACGCCGACGCGCAAAATGAAAACGAATCCAGCCGCGCGCGCACGTCGGCCAGCGCCTTTGACCGCGGCGCGACTATGTCTTCCTGAGTTCCCCGCATACGAATTCCTCTCCAACGGGCCGTTGGTTTGTACACGGGATAGTTGTCTGTAGCGGCGGGAAGCGGTCACAGCTTTTCCTTGCAGGGGCGGTCTATGACCGCCCGGCGTTTCGGGGTGAGAGATTCCATTCCGGCACGTCGGGCGGTAATAGACCGCCCCTACAGTGAAGCCCCTCGGTTATCCATTATCCATTGCCTGTTATCGATTATTACTTGTACCTGCTGCATTGTTCGTTGATCAACCGGCCAGGCGAACAATGAAAGAAGTACAAGTAACAATCGAAAACAGACGATGGACAATGAACAACCGGCGAAACGCGTTTGCTGAAAGTTAGTTCTGGTTGGGAGCGGCGTCTCCTCCCGACGACCCCGCGAAGACCTGTTTGCCGTTGGCCAGCTTCACGGTCCTGGCGTTGGCCATGTTCGATCCGTCCTTGGCGAGAGAGCCGGCCACGGTCACGACTTCGCCGACCGCTATGGAGTTCCTGGTCCAGCCGTTGCGCAGCAGCATGGCCGGCGCGCCGAGTTCAATCTCCCATTTCACGGCCTTGCCGGTTGCGGCGTCCTTCACTTCCATGAAGATTCGCGCATGGGGATTGATCCAGTCGAGCTTCGTCACCGATCCGATGAGCGTGACCGGCTTGTTGCGATCAAATTGCGCCTCGAACGAGTGGTGGGCAGCGAGCGGCGCCGCGAGTGGCGCCGCAAGCAACGCCGCAAGCAACGCGGCAATGACGGTCCCGGCCAGTAAAGAAGAACTCCGTCGTTTCATTTTGTCTCCCCGGCGCCAACGTAGTGTGTAGCGTCCCGTTCTTCACAGATGAATTCGATCAGTTCCGTATCGACCATCGCCCGCCAGTTCACCCGGACGGTCCATGGCGCGGTGTACGCCTTCGGATCATCGACGGTAATGTCGATCTCCATGCTGCCAAAATTCGGCCGGCGAAATTTCTCGGTCACTTTGGCGGCTTCCGTCAGGGGCGTGCCCTGAATGTCGAGCCACAGGGGATCGCGGTCCAGGAACCCGGTCGTTTCCACGACAAGCGCGTCCCCGTCCCACTTTCCTACCGAGTAACCGTACCACCAGGGATCCGCGTCTTTGCCTGGAAGCGGTCGTCCGTCGGTGAAGATCTGGCGCAGGCCGCTGTTGGCTTCATAGATGATGAGCAGGATATCCGGTGTCTGCACGATCTTGCGGGGCTGGGGGTGCGTATGAAACTGCATGAACCCCATAGGCAGGCAATGCGCGTCGGGATTGTCTTTGCTGTTGTCCCCTTTGCGCTTGCGGACCAGTTCCTCGGCCCAGGGCTGCATGGGCAAGCCTCCGGGATAACCCGCTCCGACATTGGCGAACGACGCCACCGGAGGGCCTGCCGGCGCCGCCGGCGCTGCGCCCCTCTGCCCGCCTCCCCGCCCGGCGCCGCCGCGCGGACCGCCCGCGGGCGGCGCGCCCGCGGCGCCACGAGCCGGACCTCCGCGAGCCATCGCCCAGATACCGGTGAAATCCGGTTTGCCGGCGGCGGTCTTCGGCGCGGGACCCTGCATATCCACTTCCCCGGCGGCTGTTCTGGGGACGTTTGGTGTCTTGACCTCAGGCCACTGTGCAACCAGCGAGGGCGATATCGCGGCCATGCTGATGATCAGACAGGCCACGGTGATCCACATTCTCATGTCCGGCTCTCCAAGTTCAAAGCGATTGCGAGGCGCAATGCGTAATCTATTCAAGACCTATGGGGATTGCAAGGTTCACCCGGTGGACCACGCTGCTCCCCCAGGACCTCCGAAAGCTGCGCTCAACCCCAGGAACGCCAGGGCCGTCGAGAGCGCATGACGGGGACTGAACCCGGAAGGCGGGGCCTCCACGCATAAACCGATCCGATGCAGATATGGACGGCGACCACCCCCACAGGGACAAGCCAGCGATTGAAGGGTTTCATGGGCCGACGGAGTGTACCTCACTGTACGGAAAACACAACCGCCCGGGCTCAGTCCTTCCAATCGGGGCCGCTGTAGCCGACACAAGGCGCAACGCTTTCCGAAATATTGTGGGCGGTCTATGACCGCCCCTACAGCAGACAGCAGATGGGGGAACGGGAATGGGGAAATGCGGGAACTCGGGAAGGTCAGCCGGCGCCGAGTTCCTTGCGGTGTTCGAGTTCCTTCAGAACATCACTCACCACTTCTTCGCGCTCGTCGGAATTCAGTTGTTCGCGCATGCGACGCAGCGCGACCCCAACGATATCGCGGTGGTGCACTTTCGATCCCGCGTAGTGATCGCTCATATCGAGCCACATCTCATGCACGATCTCGACGTCTTCCGGCCAGAGACGCGGCGGATGCGGACCCAGGTTGACGAATATGGAGGGTCTGCCCGGCGTGATGATTTCCAGCGAGAACGCGTGACGCGGCTCGGGCAATCGCTCCCACGCCTGACCGATACGACGGGCCAGTTCTTCCGAATCCATCCGGGCGGAAACGCCGGTCACGAGACGGGAGGCCTGCAGTTTGGCGGCGGTCTGAACCATCGCGTCAAAAGGATTGACGCCGGGCACCACCAGAAGATCGACCGTCTTCCCTTCCTTCTCCGCTAGGGCGACCACCTTCGTAAACAGTTGCCGCTCGTAGTCGGTGAAGAGCTGATTTTCGCCCAGTTCGTATTCAGCCGCGCCGGCGGTCACTCCGCGCACCGTCATGACCACAATGTCTTCGCGGGCCGTATTGGTCTTGCGCACCACTTCCATCAGGTGCGTCATGCGGTTGTTATCCCGCACCGCCACCAGAATGCAGGCTGGACGCGCGTGCACCGCTTCGCCGTCGATCTCGGGCTGCATATCGAGATGGAACTCCTCCATCCCTTTCTGCTCGGCTTTCTGACGCCGCGCGTTGATGCGTTCCGAAACGGTGAAGATGACAAACAGGACGACTGTGAAGCCGATACCGGAAACCGTGGCAACCTGCTTCGAAAACAGATTGGCGATGGCGACAAACAAGAGCGACAGCGTTGTCAGCCCCAGACCGATCGGAAGCTCCACGCCGCCAACCTTGAGGTTGAGCGGCATCTTGTATTCCTGATCATTGCGTTTGAAACGCAGCACCAGCACGCCGACGGACTTCAGAAAAAAGCTCCACACCACGCCAAACGCGTAAGCCTCGCCGAGCAGGATGACGTCGCCGCGACTCCACAGGATCGTGATCACCTGAAGAACGGTAATCAGGTTGATCATCCGGTAGGTGGTGCCGAAACGGCCAATCCGTTTGAACCACGGCGTAAGGACGTGATCTTCCGCCACGCGGTTCAACACGCCGTTGGCGCCGATCATCGACGTATTGACCGCGCCGGACAGAATCAGCACACCGACCGTCACGACAAACACGTGAAAACTCAGGGTCAGAATTTCCGGCCCCACAAGGTACCGGGTCAGTCCGCCCAGGAGATTGTCCGCGTATGTCAACCGATCGGCGTCGGGGATGATCATGCTCGCCAGCAGTGTGATGCCGCCGGTGGAGATTACTGCAAACAGGCAAACAATCAGGCTGGCGCGTTTGAGGCTTTCCAGCTTGGGCGATTCAATCTCGCGGTACACCTGGGCCAGCGTTTCGAATCCGCTCATCGCCAGCAGCGAGTGTCCGAACGCCACGATCATGCCGATCGCGCCAATCTGAATGAACGGGCTTCCCTTGAACCAACCCAGGCCCTCATCGGAGAAGGCCAGAGCTTTCGGCGTCGGCGCCGGAGGAATCTGAGCGGGGCCGTGGACCAGCAGCGTGACGCCACACCAGATCAGGAACATCACCACCATGACGGTGGTGACCTCCATGATCGCGAGCGCCTTCCCGCTCGATTCATGAATGCCCTTGATGTTGTTCCACCAGAAATACGCCGTCACGCCCACCGCGAATACCACGGCAAATTCCGCCGAATTCACGTGGCGGTGGCTGCCCATGTACTCGAACAACTCGTTGATCAGGCCGCTCAGGTACTGTCCCGCGCTGACCGCGGAAATCGGACCCGTCAGGATGTAATCGAAGATGAGCGCGGAAACCGACAGGCGGGCCATGATCGGTCCCATGGCGTCCCGCACCACCACATAGACGCCGCCGCGCACGTACATGCTGCAGCTTTCCATGTAGACGGATCGAACGGCGAAGCTGAACAGCATCACCGCGAGGATGAACCAGGGGGCCGTCGGACCAATGGCCTTCTCGGCGATGCCGCCGACATAGAAGACCGACGAGGCCAGATCACTCAGAACAATTGCCGCCGCTCTCCAGAAGGAGATAAACGTCAGCATCACGGTACTGGCGACAACAACTTTTGTTACACCAGACCGCCTTACCGTGGACAAGAAATCTCTCCCATCCCAAACCAGCCCCGTATTGGACACCTAAGCGGGGGCCGTGTCAAATGAGATTCACAATTGTCGCTTCGCGCCGCATCAGGTCTCATGAGGATGTCCCCCCAATTCATTCCTGCAGCGACGCAACCACCCACCGGGCGTATTTCTCCGGGATCGGCGGTATGATGTCGGCCCAAAAGGAGGTCTCGAATGAGTGATGTCACTTTGAAGGTGAACGGAAAGACGCACACCGTCGACATCGATCCGGCCACGCCACTGCTGTATGTTCTTCGCAACGATCTCGGACTGCAGGGCCCACGATTCGGCTGCGGCCTCGGGCAGTGCGGCGCGTGCACGGTCATCATCAACGGCGTGGCGACACGTTCGTGCGTAACGGCGACCTCCAGTGTGCGGAGCGAAATCACAACGCTCGAAGGACTGGCGAAGGACGGCGCTCTCCATCCGGTCCAGCAGGCCTGGATCGACGAACAGGTTCCCCAGTGCGGCTTCTGCCAGAATGGCCAGATCATGACCGCCAAGGCGCTGCTCGATCGGACCCCCAATCCCACCGACACGGAAATCCGGAATGGAATGGCCGGAGCGTTATGCCGGTGCATGACGTATTACCGCGTCCAGGCGGCAATCAAGCGCGCCGCGAAGAAGCTTGCCGGCAACGCCGCGCCGGCGTCTGCGGAGGTGGCGCTGTGATGGGCTTCACGAAGGTTCCACCGCAAATCGAAGCAATCCTCGACCGGCGGGCCCGCGGAACGGACCGCCGGACTTTTCTCAAGAGTTCCGGGCTCTTCGTGGTGAGTCTCGCCGCCGGCAATCTGATTCCATCGGCTATTCCCGAAGCGCTGGCGCAAGGCGACGCCGGACCGTATCCCGATCCGAACTACCGGCAGCTCGATTCCTGGATCGTCATCCATGAAGACAACACCGCAACCTTCTATGTGGGTAAAACGGACTGCGGCCAGGGAACCGGCACGGCGTTTCGACAGATGATGTCCGACGAACTCGACTTCCCCTACGAGCGCACGAATCTCATCATGGGCAGCACCGACGTGACGGTCGATCAGGGCGGTTCGGGCGGATCCGACGCGATCCAGACGGATGGCTGGCCCATGCGCCGGGTGGCGGCCGAGGCGCGACGAGTTCTGCTGGAGATGGCGGCAACCCACTTTGGCGTTCCCGCCGGGGCGCTCACTGCAGCCGACGCCGTCATCCGTGTCAGGACCGAGCCGGCGAAACGAATCACCTACGGAGAACTGGTCGGCGGCAAACGCTTCAATGTGACGCTCTCGGGAAACAACATCAACTCGACGACCGGCGCCGCCGAAGTCAAACCGGTTCAGGACCTGAAGATGACCGGACAGTCCCCACCCCGTTACGACATTCCACCCAAGGTGGATGGCTCGATGAAATGGGCCGTGGACGTGAAGGTTCCCGGAATGGTCCATGCGCGCAATGTCCGGCCGTCGGTGGCCGGCGCCACCCTTGTTTCCATTGATGAGTCGTCTGTTCGCGGCATTCCCGGTTTCCTTAGGGTTATTCGTGAAGGAAACTACGTGGCGGTCGTCTGCGAGCGAGAGGACCAGGCGGTTCGCGCCGCGCGGGAATTGAAGGTGGAATGGCGAAAACCCGCCACCGCGCCGTTCCCTTCTTCTGAAGACCTTTTCAGCTACATGCGGAACGCTACTCCGACTTCGGCCGGAAGGCCGTCTAACACCGGCGATCCCGACGCCGCGCTGGCCGACGCCGCGACCGTCATCGAAGCCGAATACGACGTTCCTTTCCAGGGACACACCGCTTTCGCGCCGGCCCATGCTCTGGCCGATCCTTCCAACGGGCAGATGACGATCTACTCGAACGACATGAAATCCTACGGCATGCGCGCCGGCGTGGCGCAATTCCTGAACATGCCGCGCGACCGCGTGCGCGTCGCATGGATGGAAGGTCCGCAAGGTTATGGGCGCACGGCAGCCGACGACGCGGGATTTGAGGCGGCGTATCTTGCCCGCGAGATGGGACGGCCCGTACGGGTCCAGTGGATGCGGCACGAAGAGACGGCCTGGGACACGAAGGGGCCGGCGTTCACGTTCAAGATGCGAGGCGGTCTCGATAAAGACGGCAATTTGATCGCGTTCGACTACGCTTCGCAGGCGGCCGACTACAACCACGTGGGCTATAACGAACCCGAAACCGTGCTCATCGCGCAGTTGATGGGCCGCCGTCCGAACCGGCCCGCGACCGGCGGCGGCGCGACGCCTTCGGACATGTACGTCATTCCGAACCGGCGGGAGTGGAGTCAGGTGGTGGGGCTTCCGCTCGTGTGGGAAACGCCGCTCCGCACCGGAAATCTCCGCGATCCCAACGGCCCGCAGGTCACGTTCGCAGCCGAATCGTTCATCGATGAACTGGCCGCCGCCGCCAAAGCGGACCCGGTCGCCTTCCGCATGAAGCTCCTCACCGCCAGCGCCGCGGACGATAGCGGCTTCAAACGGGCCCGATCCATCGCGGCGCTCAAAGCGGCCGCCGAGGCATATGGCTGGGATCCACGCCCCTCGCCGGGACGGCTTGCGGCGACGGACGACATCCTGACCGGCCGTGGCGTCGCGTACTCGTTCCGCAGCCAGACGGTCGTGGTCGAAATCGCGGAAGTCCAGGTGAACCGCAAGACCGGACACGTCTGGGTGAAGCGGCTCGTGTGCGCGCACGACTGCGGGCTTGTCATCAACCCCGAAGCCCTGCGCCGGACCCTTGAAGGCGGCATGCTCCATTCGGTGAGCCGCGCGCTCCACGAAGAGGTCCAGTTCGACACGGAAAAGGTAACGAGTGTCGACTGGAACTCCCATCCCAGCCTGACGCATCGCGACGCTCCGGAGCGCATCGATGTCGTGCTGGTGAACGGCGATCCCAATCCCGGCCGGCCCGACCTTCCCCACTACGGCGCCGGGGAGGCCGTGTGCAAACCGATGATCGCCGCCGTCGCCAACGCCATCTTCGACGCGACGGGTGTTCGCTTGCGCCGGGTTCCCTTTCGGGACGCGCGCGTTCTGGCCGCGCTCAAAGCAGCCGGAGTTTAGAGCGTTTTGGGATCCCCGCCTGCTTTGCAGGGGCGGTCATAGACCGCCCCTGCAAGGCAAGGCGGGGCCTGACAGACCGGAACGTTACGGATTTGTAAATTTGTCAAACACCTTTTGCAATTAGATTGACTTCTCTCTATACTGGCGACCGCAACAACCACGTTGCAAAAAAATCGGTTTGTTTGGAGCCTCGAGTCTCTGCCCCGGAGAGTTGTAATTCCTTTCCCGCAAAGCCCAAAGGTCCCGACACCCAGATGAAGAAGGTAGAACATGTCAAAGAGACTTTTTGTTGGCAACCTTTCGTTTCAGACGACCGAAGGCGATCTGAGTGATCTCTTCGCCCAGGTTGGTAAAGTCGAATCGGTTAGCATCATCACCGACCGCATGACCGGACGCTCGAAGGGCTTCGGGTTCGTGGAAATGGGAAATGAAGACGCCGAAAACGCGATTCAGCGTTTCAACGGCACGGAATTCGGCGGACGCAAACTCACCGTCAACGAAGCCCGGCCGCTTGAGAAGCGCGATTTCGGCGCCGGCGGTGGCGCGGGCGGCGGGCGCGGCGGCGGACGCCGGGACCGCTTCTAAGCAACCCTCTTTCATCGACGGCGCGCTCCGGCGCGTCGTCGATCATTCAAATTTCGTATTCGATCATCGTTTCGTTCCCGTTCGCTTCCATGACGAACTCCGCGCTACGTCACGACTGGACCGCGTCCGAAATCGAAGCCATCTATTCTCTGCCCCTCCCGGAGCTCCTGTTTAACGCTCAGCGTGTGCACCGCGAGTTTCATCCCAATGATGAGATTCAGGGCTGCGTGCTGTTGAGCGTAAAGACGGGCGGCTGCCCGGAAGATTGCGGCTACTGCCCGCAATCGGCGCGTTATGACACCGGAATCGAGGCCGAAAACCTCCTCAGCGTCGCCGAAACACTCGCTGCGGCGCGACGCGCAAAGGAGCAAGGGGGCGCCCGCTTCTGCATGGGCGCCGCCTGGCGGGACGCGCCCGACGGTCCCCGGTTCGAGGCCGTGCTGGAAATGGTGCGCGGTGTCCGCGCTCTTGGAATGGAGGCGTGCTGCACACTCGGGATGCTGACCGGCGAGCAGGCGGAGCGCCTGGCCGAAGCCGGCCTCACCGCGTACAACCACAACCTCGATACGGCGCGAGAGTTCTATCCCCACATCATCACCACGCGAACCTATGATGAGAGGCTCCGGACGCTGGAGCGCGTCCGTCAGGCGGGCATCTCGGTATGCTGTGGTGGAATCATCGGTATGGGGGAGGATCGCAGCGCGCGTTGCGCCCTGCTTGGCGAACTGGCGCGGCAGCGCCCGCATCCCGAAAGCGTGCCCATCAATCTTCTGGTCGCGGTCGAAGGCACACCGTTGGCGGCCCAGGCGCCCATTGACACACTCGAACTCGTTCGCTCGGTGGCCACGGCCCGCATTCTGATGCCGGCGTCGATGGTCCGATTGAGCGCCGGCCGGTTGTCGATGTCGGACGAAGCGCAGGCGCTGTGCTTCGTCGCCGGCGCCAATTCAATCTTCATGGGCGACCGGCTGTTGACCACTCCCAATCCGGCCGCCGACCGTGACGTCGATCTGCTGGACCGTCTGGGCATGCGGCTCCGTCCTCAGAACGTATGAGTCCCTGGGATGGACTGGAACGGCGCATTCGCCGCGAGCTTGATGAAATCGAGAACGCGGGACTGCGGCGCCGGTTGCATCCTCCGTCCGGTATCGACCTCTCTTCGAACGACTACCTGCTGCTCTCGCAGCATCCTCTGGTGAAAGAGGCCATGGCCGGCGCGGCCCGGGAAGACGGCTGCGGATCGACCGGATCGCGCCTGCTGCGGGGTGAACGCGCCGCGTTCCGGCGCGTCGAAGAGCGCTTTGCCCGGTTCAAGAACGCTGAAGCGGCGCTGTATTTCGGCAGCGGGTACGCGGCCAACCTGGGCGTTCTCGGCGCATTCACCGAACGAACCGATCTGGTGTTTTCCGATGAACGCAACCACGCCAGCATCCTTGACGGCATCCGGCTCGGCCACGCGCGGCGGATCAAGTTCCCTCATCGCGACGTTTCCGCCGTCGCTCGCCTGCTCCGTTCCGCGCCCCGCGAAGCGGTGAAATTTCTCGTGACCGAATCCGTCTTCAGCATGGACGGCGACAGGGCGCCACTCGCGGAATACGCCTCCATTGCGCGTGAGACGGACGCCACGCTCATCGTTGACGAAGCCCATGCGGTGGGAATCTACGGGGACCGGGGCAGCGGACTCGTGGAGGAAACGGGAATCCACGAAGCCGTTTTCCTCACCGTCAACCCGGCCGGAAAAGCGCTCGGTGTGGCCGGCGCGTTCGTTGGAGGGCCGGCGTGGGCGATCGACTACCTCGTACAGCGCTCCCGATCGTTCATCTTTTCCACCGCTCCGCCTCCTCCGGTCGCCGCAGCGCTCGACGCGAGCCTGACGATCGTTGAAAGCGAGCCCGGACGCCGCCGGGATTTGCGGAGACGCGCGGAACTGATGGGCAATCTGCTGGCGGAAGCGGGCCTGGCGCCGCGGACGGGAACGCAGATCACGCCGGTCATTCTGGGATCCAACGAACAGGCCGCGAGTGTCGCGGCGGAGCTTCAGCGCGAAGGGTTCGACGTGCGAGCGATCCGTCCCCCGTCCGTTCCCCAGGGATCGGCGCGATTGCGCGTGTCCGTCAATGTCGGCCTGGATGAGCAGACGATCGGCTCCTTTGCCGCATCGCTTCGAAAGACATGCTTCGCGGTGTCTTCGTAACCGGCGTCGATACGGGCATCGGCAAGACCGTTGTCGCCGCCGCCCTTTTGGCGCGATACAACCAGCTGAAAAATGTGGTTTATTGGAAGCCGGTCCAGACCGGAATCGAAGCGGACGATGACACCGCAACCGTTCGGCGACTGTCTTCGTGCCGGCCGGACCAGATCCTGGATCGCGGTATAAGACTTCCCCGCCCGTTGTCACCGCATCTGGCCGCGCGGCTTGCGGGCGTCCACCTGACGATCGCCGGCGTCGTTGAGCCGGTGGCGGAACGGGAAGACCGCAACTGGATCGTCGAAGGAGCGGGAGGCGTTCTGGTTCCTCTGAATGAACAGGAGATGATGACGGATCTGATGGCCCGGCTGGCATTGCCGGCCGTTGTCGTTACCCGCACGACGCTGGGGACCATCAATCACACGCTGCTGACATTGGAAGCGCTGCGCCGCCGTGGCATCGACATTGCTGGGGTTGTACTCGTGGGACCGCACAATCCTGAAAACCGTCATGCCATTGAACATTTCGGCCGGGCGCCGACGCTGGGCGAGATGCCGCGTTTCTCGCCGTTGACGCCGGACGCGTTGACCACATGGGCGCGCGCGGACCTCGATCCTTCGGGATTGTTGTCCGCGTGTTTCCGGCCATAGGGACAAGGGACAGCGCAATGAACCGTCCTCTTGCCGACCGCGACCGCGCCGTGCTCTGGCATCCCTACACGCAGATGAAGACCGCGCCTCTGGCGCTGCCCATCGCGCGTGGCG
>DASUFH010000224.1:0-8156 GCA_036274645.1 Terriglobia bacterium | reverse complement strand
GGGCGAACCTGATCGACTCGGTGGTGATCGCCGCCGTAGCCATTGCGATCAGTTTCCTGGCGACGCTATATCCCTCTGCGGAGGCGGCAAAACTTCCGCCGATCGAGACGCTGCGATACGAGTGACGGCAACGGAAACCATGATTCAAGCTGTTGATCTGACCAAGTCGTACGAGGGGCCGTCGGAAGTCCGGGTGTTCGAAGGACTGGATTTCGTCGTGGAGCCGGGCAAGCTCGTGGCGGTCGTTGGGCCGTCGGGGGCGGGCAAGAGCACATTGCTGCATCTTCTTGGCGGACTGGACCGGCCGACGCGAGGCGCTGTCCTGTTCAATAACGAGGACATTTTTTCCTGGGGGGCGCAGCGTCTGGCGGAATTCCGGAGCCGTCATGTCGGGTTTGTATTCCAGTTCCACCACCTGCTGCCGGAGTTCACGGCGGTCGAAAACGCCATGATGCCCCTGCTGATCCGCAGGGAGGAGCGGCATCGGAGCGCAGAAGCCGCGCGGGAGATCCTTCAGCGGGTGGGCCTGGCCGGACGGCTGGAACACAAAATCGGCGCCCTTTCCGGCGGCGAACAGCAGCGGGTGGCCATCGCGCGGGCGCTCGTTGGCGGGCCGGATCTCCTGCTGGCGGACGAACCGACCGGCAACCTGGACCACCGGACCGGACAGGTCGTCTTCGAGATGATCCGCGAACTGCACCTGGAGCGCCGGCTGACCTCGATTATCGTGACTCATAACGAGCGGATCGCCACCCTCTGCGATGAGGTCTGGGAACTGGATGCCGGTCACTTTAGTCCCTTGCCTTCCACGCAGTTATAGCTCCCGGGCGTCAGGGGGAAGACAACTGCCAAAATGACGGAGTCCCGGGGTGAACTCCGCTATTGTGGGACCCCTGCGCATCGTTTAGAATCGACGGCAGTCGTTTTTCAGCGGGAGATTGCCGCCGGACTCCCCGATCGGGTTGTTTGCTAACAAAGCGGCGCTTGAGAGAATTAACGATATGTTCGAGAGATACACGGAAAGGGCACGGCGGGTTATCTTTTTTGCCCGTTATGAAGCCAGCCAGTTTGGCAGCACGACGATTGAGACCGAGCATCTCCTGCTGGGTCTGATTCGCGAGGACAAGAACCTCACCACCCGTTTTCTGCGCAGTTCCTCGTCGATTGAAAATATTCGCAAGGAAATCGAAGGGCGGACCACAATCCGCGAAAAAGTCTCTACATCCATCGATTTGCCCTTGTCGAATGAGTGCAAGCGCATTCTGGCGTTTGCAGCGGAAGAAGCCGAACGGCTGAATCATCGCCACATTGGCACCGAACACCTGCTTCTGGGCATCCTGCGTGAAGAAAAGTGCGTCGCCGCGGAGATTCTCCACGAGCGCGGTCTCCGCCTGAACGCCATCCGCGAGGAACTCGCGCGATCGGTGGTGGACCGTCAGACGCTGATCAAACCGAAGGAAACGCCGCTGCTCAGTGAGTTTTCCCGCGACCTGACGCAGGCGGCGGTGGACGGCACGCTGGACCCGCTGGTCGGCCGCGACGCGGAAATTGACCGGGTGATCCAGATCCTCTGCCGGAGAACCAAGAACAACCCCGTACTGATCGGAGATCCGGGCGTCGGCAAGACGGCCATCGTGGAAGGTCTCGCGCAGCGCATCGTCGACGGCGAAGTGCCGTCGTTCCTGGCGGACAAGCGCATTCTCGTGCTGGATCTTTCCCTGATCGTCGCCGGGACGAAGTATCGGGGCCAGTTCGAAGAGCGGTTGAAGACCATCATGAAGGAACTGGTCGACAACCCGAACACGGTGGTTTTCATCGACGAACTGCACACGCTCGTGGGCGCGGGCTCCGCCGAAGGCTCACTGGATGCGGCAAACATCCTGAAGCCGGCGCTTTCCCGCGGCGAGATCCAGTGCATCGGCGCAACCACGCCGGCGGAATACCGGAAATCCATTGAAAAGGACCGCTCCCTGGAACGCCGGTTCCAGGCGGTCAAAGTGGGCCAGCCCAGCGAGAGTGAGGCGATTCGCATCCTGCAGGGCGTCAAGCCGCGCTACGAAAAGTTCCACATGGTCAATTACACGGACGAAGCGATCGACGGCGCCGTGTATCTCTCGAACCGCTATATTCCCGATCGCTTCCTGCCGGATAAGGCCATCGATCTTCTCGACGAAGCGGGCGCGCGCGTGAAGCTTCGCCAGGCGACACTGCCGTCCGAGATGACCGACATCCAGCGCCGCATCAAATTCATCGTGGCGCGCATGGAAAACGCCCTCGGCAACAAGGACTACGAACAGGTCGAGCGGTACAAGCTGCAGGAAAAGGATGAAATGGACAAGCTCCGCCATGTGCGGGAGCGGTTCAACATCAGCGAAACCGCCAGCATGGGCGTGGTCACGAAGTCCGACATCGAAGATGTCGTTTCGCGCTGGACCGGCGTGCCGGTCAATGCGATCAAGGAAGAAGAAATCCAGCGCCTGTCGCGCATCGAAGAAGAACTCCATCGCCGGATCGTCAGCCAGGAAGCCGCCATCAACGCGCTGGCCCGGGCGATTCGCCGGTCGCGCGCGGGCTTGAAGTCCCCGAATCGTCCGGCCGGATCGTTCCTGTTCCTGGGACCGACGGGCGTGGGAAAAACGGAAATGGCGCGTTCGCTGGCGCAGTTCCTGTTCGGCAGCGAGAAGGCGCTCATCCGGTTCGACATGTCCGAGTTCATGGAAAAGCACTCCGTCTCCAAACTGATCGGATCTCCCCCGGGTTATGTGGGCTACGAGGAGGGGGGTCAGCTGACGGAACGGGTGAAGCGCAATCCCTACTCGGTCATCCTGCTCGACGAAATCGAGAAGGCCCATCCGGATGTGTACAACATTCTGCTGCAGGTGTTCGAAGATGGGCATCTGACGGATGGACTTGGCAATACGATCGATTTCAAGAACACGATCATCATCATGACGTCGAATATCGGCGCGCGGTTCCTGAGCAAGCACACGAGCATGGGCTTCCAGGCGCCGAACGAAGAAAGCGTCGCGCAGAAGATGGAAGACGCCGTGATGCAGGAAGTCAAACGACTGTTCAATCCGGAGTTCATCAACCGGCTGGATGAGATCATCATCTTCAACTCGTTGACGAACGACGATCTGGCCCGGATCGTGGATCTGATGATCGTTCAGCTGAACGACAATCTGGCCCATAAAGAGCTGCGGGTCACGATCAACGACGAAGCCAGGCAGTGGATTCTCGATAAAACCTGCAAGGATAAAAACTACGGCGCCCGGCCGTTGCGGCGCGCGATCCAGCGGTACATCGAAGATCCTCTGTCGGAAGCCCTGATTCAGGGACAGCTCAAGGGCGTATCCAACGTCGAGGTCTACCTCGAAGGCTCCCAACTCTGGTATCGGCCGGCCGACCGCGAAGAAGTGGGCGTGCCTCTGACGATCTAGTCGATTTGGCGTGTGACAAAATGGACTCCCCCCGAGTCTAAAAGTGGCTTGATCGGGGAAACTGCAGGGATGTGGTTTCCCTGAATCGGGATTAGATCATGGTCGTTCCTCTTCTCTTATTCAAATCAGTCACTTTTAAGGCGCGGGGCGCCAGACGGCGTCCATCCGTTTTAAGCAGCCAGGGAATGGCTCCAGGCGTTCCCGGAGCAATCGGCTTCGGTAATGACGGACGGTTCGCGTGGCAATGCCGAAAGCCGAGGACTAAGTCGTGAACATTTCCCTTCTTTTCCCCGTTTTGTTGAGCCTCCTGGCTCCAGTCGCCCCCCAGTCTCAGACTCCGACAGCCCAACCCGGCGTAACCGTGACGCGAGACCCCGACGAGATCGAGGTCGTCGAAATCCGCGGCAACCGGAACGTGCGAACCGCAACGATCAAAAACAATATGCGGACCAAGGGCGGCGATCGTTTCAATCCCGACACGATCACGCGGGACATTCGCACCCTGTACACGCTGGGCTGGTTCGATGACATCTATGTCGAAGAGGAGCCGGGATCAACGGGCGGCAAAGATCTGATTTTCTACTTCAAGGAACGGCCCAACGTTCGATCGATCGACTTCGAAGGCGTCACCACGATCACGAAGTCCGACATCCTGACCGAACTGCGCAAGCGGAAGGTCAACGTCAGCACCGAAAAGCCCTTCGACCAGGGCGAAGTGCGGCGCGCCATCACAGTCGTGAAACGGATGCTCGCGGAGAAGGGTAAAGACTCTCCAACGATCACCTATACCGCCGACCCGATCGGCCTGTCGGTACCGCCTACGGCTGTCGCGCTGATCTTCAAGGTGGATGAGGGGCCGAAGGTCCGTATTCAGGAAATCAACATCAAGCACGACAAAACGATCTTTTCCGACCGGGAAATCAAGCGGGCGATGAAGCTCATCAAGGAGACAGGCCCGATCACGGTATTCACCGGGAAAGACACCTACTACGATCTGAAGCTGCAGGACGACATCACCCGCATCCGTATTCTTCTGGCCGAACACGGATACGCCCGGGCCAATGTCCTGGAGCCTACCGTGGAACTACGGCCGAAAGAAGTCTTCCGCACGCTGCCCTTCATCCGGCCACCGCTTCCCTGGGGTATCCCCATCCCTTTCTGGAAGAAGACGGTCGATCGCTACTACATCAACATCGAGCTCGAGGAAAACGACCAGTACAGGATCGGCGACATCAAGATCAAGGGAAACACCGTCTGGCCCGAAGAAACCCTCAAGAAAGTGATGGGCATCAACTCGGGCGACATCTTCAACGACACGCTCCTGCGCAACGCCATGGAGAACCTGAAGAAGGTGTACGGCAGCCAGGGATATGTCAACTTCTCGCCGAACCGGGATCACGATTTCGATGAAGCGAACAAGATCGTCAATCTGACGATCGACATCGATGAGGGAGATCAGTATTACGTCAACCGGATCACGTTCTCGGGCAATACGACGACGCGCGACAAAGTGATTCGCCGCGAGTTCCTCCTGAGCGAAGGAGGACTTTACCGGTCCACGCTTCTCGACACGAGCATTCTGCGTCTGAACCAGCTCGGATACTTCGACGAGATCAAGGAAACCGACGCCGAGATCAAGTTCAACCGGGATCCGAAGGTTCACACCGTGGACATCGACGTCAAGGTCAAGGAGAGAGGGAAAAACACGATCGGCGTCAACGGCGGCATTTCGGGCATCGGCGGCGGATTCGTGGGCATGACCTACGAGACCAACAATTTCCTGGGCCGCGGGAACGCCCTCACGCTGAACGTTCAGGGAGGCGCGCAGCAGTCGACGTTTGTCTTCAGCTACAGCGAGCCGTATCTGCTCGACCGCCCGCTGTCTCTCGGGGTGTCGGTTTACGGGCAGAGCTACGAATACGATCAGGCGCGTGAGATTTACGGACTGGATCCCACCAACCTGCCCGCCGGTCTCGGCTTCGAGAACCGGCTGAATTATCAGCAGAACCGCCGAGGCTTCTCCGTTACAACCAGTTATCCGCTTCGGTTGTTCAAGCGGGTTGGCCTGATGTACCAGTTTGAAAACTCCGAAACCAACGCGGTCAATCCGGCAACGCAGGAATACTTTCTGGCGGTCAACCAGCAGCAGAGAACGGAGTTTTCGACCAACACCGGGACGGACTTCGGAATCTTCCACTCGAGGAAGCTCGTTCCATCCTTTACCTGGCGGACGGTCGACAGCGCCTACTTCCCGACCCGGGGACATTCGTTGACGCTTGCGTTCGATTACACGGGGGGACTGCTGGGCGGCAACACGAACTTCATCCGTCCGACGATGCAGTTCGAGTACTACCGGCCGCACACGAAGCATCGCAATGTCCTGGCGTTCCGGTTCATCACGTCGTACATTACGGGCTTTTCGGACATCCGGGCTCCGTTCTATGAGCGCGTGTACGCGGGCGGCGACTACGACCTGCGAGGATTCGACTTCCGGACCATCAGTCCGGTATCCTTCATTACGCGTTACATCGATTCGCTGGATGCCGAAACGGGCGCGACGATCAAGAAGCCCTTCGACGACATTGTTCAGGTTGGAGGCGATACGCAGGCCATCGCCAATCTGGAATACCGGATCCCGCTCGTCGGGCCGATTACGTTCGCCGGGTTCATGGACGTCGGCAATTCCTGGGTTCTCCGCAAGAGTCAGCTGCAGCGCGAGCTGATCGATTCGACCGGAAACCTGGTGGTGGAAACGCCGAAATTCATGCAGGGCACAAATTCCGGTCTGCGGATGAGCACTGGAGTGGAGTTACAGGTTATAGTTCCGGTTATCAATGCGCCGGTGCGCTTTATTTGGGCGGTTAATCCCCTGCGTCTGAACAATATTTACCTCGGACCAGTGACAGGCACGCCCTTCCAGATTTATCAGCCGGGGCGCGACTTCAAGTTTTCGATGGGACGAACATTCTAAGGCGGCCGGTGAGCCGCGACGGGGAGCAACCCAGATGAGATACCGATCTTTAGCATTGATCGCCTTTCTCCTGCCGGCCACGGCCGGATATGCGCAGAGCGCAGACCCGATGCCGCGCAAGATGGCGGTCATCGATTTCGACTACGCCGTGCTCAACAACCTGGACGGAATCAAGGCCAAGAACGCTCTGGACGTCCGGCTGAAGTACTGGCAGGATCAGGCGGACGCGGAATCGGCCAAGCGCAAGCCTCTGAGCGACAAGGTGGCGGATTCCAAGACCAGCGAAACCGAGAAAAGGGCCCTGCAGGCCCAGATCAGCGAAATTGACATTCGCTTGATGCGCCTGCGGGAAGACGCACAGAAGGATCTTGAAGCGAAACGGAGCGAACTGTTTGCCGGAGTTGCCGACCAGGTCAAAGGCACGCTGAAGAGCTATGGCGAAGAGCAGCGCCTGGCGGTGGTGCTGAACGACAGCGGCGCCGCCGATGGTCCGGTTCTGTTCCGCACCGGCGTGGCCGATATCACTTCCGAAATCATCCGGCGCGTCAACGCGGAGATCGAGAAGAGACCTGCCGGCAAGACGCCGGCGCCCGCAAAGAACTGAACAGCAAGGATTCTGTAACGGTGGAACTGCGCATCGCCGATATCCTGCGGATCCTTCCGCACCGCTATCCCTTTCTGTTGATCGACCGGGTGATCGAAGTCGATCGAGACCAGCGCATCGTGGCCATCAAGAACGTCTCCATGAACGAGCCGTTCTTTCTTGGCCACTTTCCGGGAGCGCCCGTCATGCCCGGCGTCCTGACGATCGAAGCCATGGCGCAGGCCGGCGCGATCCTGGGGCTGCTCGACCGCAAATCTGAAGACCTGCCCGACGCCCTCGTCTATTTCATGGGCATCGATGAAGCGCGGTTCCGACGACCGATTGTGCCCGGGGACCAGATGCGGATTACCGTCGAGATCCTGCGCCGCAAGCCCACGGTCTGGAAGATGCGGGGCGAAGTTTCGGTGGGCGGTGAACTGGCGGCGGAAGCCACGCTGCTGTCGTCGCTCGGTCCGCGCCCCTGATTCATGATTCATTCCACCGCCATCGTCAGTCCTGAGGCCCGGCTCGGCAGGGACGTGTTCGTGGGGCCCTATTCCGTCATCGGCGACCGGGTGACGATCGGCGACCGCTGCCACATCGACGCGCACGCCGTTCTGGAAGGTCCCGCCCTCATCGGGCCGGACAACCGGTTCTTCCCGTTCACGGTGATCGGAGCGCAACCGCAGGATCTCAAATTTCACGGCGAAGAAACCCTCCTGACGATCGGAGCCAACAACGTCTTTCGCGAATACGTCAACGTCCACCGCGGCACCGCCGGCGGCGGAGGCCATACACGGATCGGGGACGGCAATCTCTTCATGGTGGGAGCGCACGTCGCGCATGACTGCGTCGTCGGCAGTCACATCATCATGGCAAACGCGGCGACGCTGGCCGGCCACGTGGTCATTGAGGACTACGCCACGATCGGCGCCTACTCCGGCGTCCACCAGTATTGCCGGGTGGGCGCTCACGGCTATGTGGGCGGTTATTCGGTCATCACCAAGGATGTTCTTCCCTACTCCAGGACGGTCACGGCGCGCGACGCCAGGGCGTATGGCGTCAACACCATTGGTCTCGAACGGCGTGGCTTCAGCAAGGAGCAGATTCAGAACATTCAGAAAGCGTTCCGGCTGCTGCTGCAATCGAAGCTCAACACCAC
>DASUFH010000223.1:0-4156 GCA_036274645.1 Terriglobia bacterium | reverse complement strand
TCGGCGTCTGGCGCCAGGGCTTCAAAGATGGGGCGCAAATTCCTCACAGCGGCGTCCGGTCCTCCGATCATCAGGCAATACCCTTCCGCGCCTCCCCAGATTCCGCCGCTGACGCCCACATCGACATAGTGGACGCCGGCCGGAACCGCGGCCGCCCGCCGCAGCGTGTCGCGAAAATAGGAGTTTCCTCCGTCGATAAGGATGTCGCCGGGTTCGACCAGGGGGAGAAGTTCGGCGAGGATTTCGTCAACGGCGGCGCCCGCCGGCGCCATGATCCATATGATACGGGGCGCCGGCAGCGCCGTTCTCAACTCCGACAACGATGCGACCGCCTGGGCGCCCGCCCGCGCCACGCGCTCCATTGCGGCCTGCGCCCGGTCAAAGGCAATCACACGGTGCCCTTTGCGAATCAGCCGCTCGGTCATGGCCGCCCCCATCCGGCCCAGCCCGATCATGGCCAACTCCATCTTGGCAGCCTCAGCCACGGAGGGTTCTAGTGAGAAGCGCCGGAACGTCGGCCTTTGGCAAAACTGGCAATGGCGTCACTCTCGGACTCGTGGACTTCGAAAACGGTATTGAGCTTGGTGAACTGCAGCAGGTCAGTCACCTGGCGGCCGGCATTGACCAGCTTCAGCTGTCCCCAGGGCCGCCGATCGACGCTGGCGCACTGCGGACACGGCTCCCACTGCCCGTCATCATCCTTGAACAACGTTGCGCCACAGGAACCGCAGATCGTCTGCGTCACGGTACCCAGAGCCATCACCAACTCTCCCAGTCCACTGCTGTCGATATACGACACGTCCTGTAGGTTAATGAGGATGCTGTGGTTGCCCTTGGCGACCTCGTCGCGGATCGCATCGCGCAACGCCGCCAACGCTGTTCCTGCTGTAATCCGGCCGTTGACGTCGAGCACGGCGACACCCTGCGATTCCCGTTTCGATAATTTCAATTCCATTCGTTTTTTCCTACCGTTTGGGGCGGCCCGATTATAGACCGAAATTCAAGCGATTCGTTTCACACGTTTTCGGGGTCCGCGTACATACTTGTATTCCAATTGTTAATCAATAGTTGAAATTATTGCACTTTTACGTTTCATTGCCGTGAGCGCCGGAGGCCATTATTATTTAATGCATTTTGATTAGCATAGATACGCCGCTAACCGATTGTTAAACATATTGTTAAAGCACGCTTGACAATACCGAATTTGGACCCATATACTCCGCCCCCGACTAAAGAAGCGACCCGTCAACAGGATTTTCAAATCTAAAAACGACAAAAGAGCGTCGCTTCTTCACGTAATGGCGTAGGGGGTACACCATGAAGGGTCGTTTAGCCGTCTCTATGGCGGTTTGTGTGTTGTTGTCTGTCTTGTCCACGGGCGCGTTCGCGCAGTCCACCGTGGGAACTCTGACGGGAATCGTGACCGACACCGGGAAGGCGAGACTGCCAGGCGTGACGGTCAAGGCGCTGAACGAGGACACCGGTGTCAGTCAGTCCATGCTGACGAATGACAGCGGGGCGTACAGTTTCATTCTGGCGCCGGGATCGAACTACACCATCAGTGCCGAGTTCCCCAATTTCAAGAAAGTCACGATCAACAAGATCACGCTGCGCATGGCGGATGAGGCGCGTGTGGACATCACGCTGGAAGTGGGTGATGTGCGCACCGACATCATTGTGGACGCCAGCAAGACGAACCCCCTGTTGAAGGAGCCAACGGTGGGCGTGGTGCTCGATGAAACGTCGATCGCCAACCTGCCTCTCGTGGGCAACGACCCACTGGCATTGATCACCACGCTGCCCGGATACCGGGCGAATCCGCTGGGCCACGAGTACGACACCGTCGGCGGCCTGCCCATGTACATGATGAATACGGTCCGCGACGGTCTCAGCGTCACGGACGGATTCAGCCCGGGCGGCGTCGGATCAAACACGATCCTGAATCCCGACATGATCAGTGAGATCCGCCTGATTCTCTCGCCGGTGGACGCGGAAGCGGGCCGCGGCAACGGTCAGGTGCAGATCACCACGAAGTCGGGCACGAACAAGTTTCAGTGGAACATCAACTACAACCTGCGCCAGAACGCGCTCAACGCGCTCGGGCCCAGCACCAACCGGTTCCCGCAGCCGTTCGGCGCTACGTTCCAGTACATCGTCAGCGTTGGCGGTCCGATCTGGAAGAACCACACGTTCTACTTCGTGAACTGGGATCATCAGATGCGCTGGCAGCGGGCCGGTGGTGGGCCTGGGTTTGGCGGATTCAGCGGTTCCGGTGGATATCTGGCGTCGCCGGTCCTGACCGATGAAGCGCGTAACGGTATCTTCCGGTACTTCGACGGGTGGATCAGCGGTAACCCGGTTGAAGCGGTGCCACAGAATCCGCCGGGCGGGGGCGGGCGCTGGCCGACGGAGATGTTTGTGGCGGCGGATGGAACGCCGATTCCCGTGGCGCCGGCCATCTGGTCGGACCCCTCGGAAGGGCTGGTTCCCTATACAGGCTCGCTGAAGTGCTTCAGCGTTTTCGGCAGCATCAAGTTTGATGGGACGCCGTTCAATCCTGCAACCGACTGCGGTCCGTACATTCCTCGGGTCAACGACGGGATGGGAAACTGGATTCCGGATTACGCGAATCCGGTCATGGGCGTGGGCGTCATTCCAGATTCCATGAACCACGCAGTCATTGCGGATCCCACGGCGCCGGGCGGCGTGCGGGTCACCTGGGAAGGCGCTTCCACGCTGTTCGACCGGCCTCCGGATCGGACCGGATACGTGCAGAAGCTTCTCTCCTTCATGCCCCACGCGAACGGCTGGGACAGCAGCAGCGTCAACGGGGGGCAGTTGAACGGTGGTATTGCAGCCGGCGGCAACGACGTGCTTAACCGCGCGCAGTTTACCTGGGTGCGGAACCAGACCGGCAATGACAGCCGCAACACGTTCCGCGGCGGTACGTTCGGGTTTGGCACGAGCCTCGACCAGTCGCTGGTCAATCACAAGATCATCAACCTGAAGGTGGACCACAACATCGGCAATCACACGCGGATCAGTGTGAGCACGAGTTTCCAGGACGATCAGAACAGCCGCCTGTTCTTCCAGTCGCGCTGGCCGGATGGCGCGGACGGCTATGCCGGCCGCACACCGCGCGTGCTGACGGTGAACGGGATTTCATCGCTGTCGCCGAACCTGGTGAACGAGGCCCGCTTCGGCATCAACTACAACCGGTCCACGCAGCTTGCGCCCTGGGATAACCCGGATCAGAGCCGGGCCGATTTTGCGCGCCAGTTCCTGCAGGATGGCTGGATCGATCCCAATAACGGTGAAATTTCACCGATCTATTACCTGCCCGGGTCCGACGGCGCCACGTTCAACTTTCAGGACAACGTGTTGCCGTACGGTCTGACCGGCGCAAACTCCGGCCTTCAGCGGAACAACAACACCTTGAACGGCGGGTTCCAGGGAACTCCGGTCGGCAGCGGTTGTACGCCCACCGGATTACAGGTCAACAACGGCACCGGTCTTTCCTCCATCAACTGCGAGACCGGAAGCGCGCTCTACAACTTCGCTGATACGATCAGCTGGAATCACGGGTCGCATGCCATTCGCGCGGGCGGCGAACTGCGCCTGACGCGAGCGAAAGAACTTTCCGGTCAGGTGATTCCCCAGGCGACCGGCGGCGCGTCGGCGGGAACCCCCAGCCTGCTGGCTTCGGCCGGATCGATTCCGGAACTGCCGGGATATGATTCCACGATGCACGGCGGACTGCTGAACGCGTCCGCATCCAATGCGGCCGAGCTGTTGTATCTCCTCTCCGGATCGGTTTCCAGTGTCAACCAGACGTTCTGGGTCAACAGTATCGACAACTACAGAGACGGGACCTGGGACACCTGGAGTCTCGGTGACGGCGCCAAGGAGCGCAGAACGTTCCAGAACGAATATGCGCTCTTCCTGAAAGATGACTGGAAGGTGACGCGGCGCCTGACGTTGAATCTGGGTATCCGCTACGAGAACTACGGCAACCTCTACCTGGACGGTTTCAACACCGGCATTCTCGACGGCGGATATGGATTGTTCGGACCGGCCAGAAGCGGTCACGATCCGAACGAAGATCCGTTCAGCTACTGGCTGCAGCCGGGAAATCACTATTACACGGGCTACGGCA
>DASUFH010000222.1:0-4377 GCA_036274645.1 Terriglobia bacterium | reverse complement strand
TCTCCGCCGCTACGGCTTCTGGGTTCCATCAGACTTGCCGGTCCCGAGCCGGTAGGTTCAACCGCCGGATGCGGAAAACCGCACGTCCGGTGGTGTGGGAGGGACCGTGAGCGCAATCTCACGGTCCCGACCCGATCAAGGCAGACGGAGCCATCGAATGTTCCCGTTTGTGCCTACTCCGTCGGAACGTCGTACAGGATCTGTCCAGGATCGCGAGCGGCTTCAGGCAGCTGCAATCGCCATTCGTTGTTCGTCAGGATCTGGGTGAAGCCGAACCGGGCGCCCAGACGCGCCCACTCTTCCGCGGTCCGCGCTTCCCACAGGGGCTTTGTCACCGGAGTCAGTCCTTCAGGAAGGCCGGGCGACCGTACGGATTCCGGGGGATTCAGCAGGTCCACGCCGTAAATGGCTTTCAGCGCCTCGTTGGTTACCGGCGCTGATTCCGGCGCGTATGGAATCTGGTCGAGGGCGTTGGCTTCGACCAGGAGCGGTCTCCGCGTCACGAGCTGAGTGAGGAAACAACATTGCTGGCCGATCACCAGCAGGCCGCGACTGCCGGAAGCCGCCTTCAACACCGGATTGGTCAGCGCGCCGTTAAGCGACTGCCAGTTCTCGCGAGACTTCATCACATGACCGGTTATCCCCTTGATCCCCAGGGCGGTGATCAGAACTGCGGTGATCCCGGCCAGCCATCGGGGGCTCTGCCTCTGTCCCAGCGAGGAATTGTGAAGAGCGGCAGTCTTCCAGGCCATGAGCGCGGTTGCGGCGACAGCGAACGCGAACAGCGCCACGAGGCGGGTGTTGGCGATCACCAGGAGGACAAAGAGCAGGGCAAACCGGCGCATCCACAGGTTCGAATATCGTCCCAGAAAACCGATCAACGCCGCCGCGAAGAGGAGGTTGGAAACCAGGAATAGGCGCGTCGGCATCAGGGTCAGCAGCGCGGCCGGCGCCATCGACGGTGGAAGCAGCGAAATGGCCGCGCCGCCGAGCGCGATCGCCGCGGCGATGGTCATGGCCTTGATCAGGAAGAGCGGAGTGGCGTCGCGCTCCTCGTCGAGGATCAGAATCAGATAGAGCCCGGCCACGACGACGAGCGCGCCGAACTCCACTCCCGGCAACGTCAGGTCGACAGGCCGGCGGTGATAGTCGAAAAATTCAACCCATGCCGCGATGAACTGTTGCTTGACCTCGGCGGGAACGCTGGGCAACGCGTTGCGCATCCACGAAAGTTGAAGGAGCAAACTTGCCAGGCTGATCCCGACACCCACCGCGAAAGGTTTCCGGATCGCGCGGATGGTCTCCAGAGACGCGGGGCCCTTCCAGAGAAGCGTCAATGCGACCACAATCCAGCACCACGCTCCAAGCGATGGATGCATGGCCGGCGCCAGCCCCAGGAAAAGTCCGCCCCAGACGCGCTTACCCAGCGCCAGCAGGGATATCGTCAGGACCACCCAGCCCAGTCCGACCACGCCGTAGGTGTGCGCCATACCGACGAAATCCATCGGATAGTTCACTTCCAGCGTGTTGCGAACCCGGCTGAAATCGATCAGCAGCGGCGCGGCAATGCCCCAGTACGCGTTCTTCGAGATTGCGAAGGCGCACACGCCGACGGCTACGTAACACAGCGCCGCCAGCGCGCCGGTCGTCAGAACCGAAAGAACACGCTCCGAAAGGCCTGCCTTGAGGAGCAGCGCGAGCAGCTGGTTGACGATCGTCCACAGTTTGACGTGGTAGATATAGAAGGAATTGCCGGCCGGATAGCGGACGATTCCGGCAAGAACCTGGGCGCTTTCGACCGCGACCTGCCACACCGGGGAGGCCCACGCGCCCAGAAAGAATCCGATTCCAGCCGTGCTCAGAACGAGAAACCTGAACGACGTACGACAGGAACGCACGGCTTGGTAATTCAGCAGCATGGACAGCGCGACGCAGTATACCTGTTTACGAAAAGTGAACCTATAATGCGGCGCGCAGAGAAATGACAAACCGTAAGAAGCCGTTCTTCGCCTTTAATCTCTGGCTCTTCGACCTGACGCTCACCGCCCTGAGCTTTCTTGTGGCATACAAGATCCGCGCGTTCTTTTCGCTGTCGAATCACCTGATTCTTCCGATTGAAAGCTATTTCTGGATGCTGGCGTTGATATTGCCGGTGTGGGCTGTCGTTCTGCCGGTGGCCGGCGCGTATCCCGGCCGCGCCTTTGGCGCCGTCAGAGGGTTGTCGGTATCGTGGGCGGTTGTATTCCTGCTATGGCTCCTGTTCTTTCGTTCGGACTCCTATCCGGCAAACCGCCTGCTGTTCACGATGACTCTGCTCATCGACGCGACGCTTCTGGTCGTGTATCGGTATCTCGTGTTGCAGAAGGGAAATTCGGGGACAGACCGGACAGACCCGTGACTATTCGCGGTGGTGAAGTTTCCAACATGAAAGACTGGCAGGCGAATTATTAGGGGTCTGTCCTTGGTCTGCCCCCGAATTTCCCGTGGCGCTCTGACCCGCTGAACCTCTGCCCATTGACCAGTAAGCCAGTGGGTCATTGGGCAGTTTAGCCAGGATCATTACACATCGGACAACAGCCAGCGCACAGCGGATAACGAGGGGACAGGAGGGGTGGGCGGTCATAGACCGTCCCTACACGAGGATTACGCGCCGCGGCCCATCGTGACCGGGGTGGCTTCGGAGCGTGTCTCGAGGCCGTCGGGTTCGTAAATCACGATGGTGCTTCCGGGACTCCCGATCTTGAACGACACTTCCGTGAGCGATTTCAGCCGGTCCCGAATGGCGTCATGGGTTCGCGGTTCCGCCATGATCAGCATGAATCCCCCACCGCCCGCTCCGAGCAGCTTGCCTCCGGCCGCGCCGCATTCGATGGCGGCGGCGTAGATGCCGTCGACAGCGGGATTCGATACCGTATCGGCCAGCTCCTTCTTGAGCTTCCAGGCGTCTCCCAGCATCGATCCGATCTCGCGGATGGGACGTTTGGGATTTTCCAGAACCGTCGCCGCCTCATCCACCATCTGGCGCATCGTCCGCAACTGGGAAATCCGGTTGTCCATGTTCGCGATCTGTTTCTTTGCGATGGTGGGGGCCAGGCGGGACAGGCCCGTGAAGAAGAGGAGCATGTGGCTTTCCAGATCCGCCTGCCGGTCCTCGGAAATCGGTAGTGGCGTGACCTGAAATGCGCCGTCGGTTTCAAAGCGGATGAGATTGACGCCGCCATAAGCGGCCCAGATCTGATCCTGCGATCCGACATCTTCGCGGATCACGTCCTGTTCGATGCGAATCGATTCCTGCGCCAGGATTTCCGCGGTGGAAGAGAGTCCTTTATGAGCCCGCACGCTGTGGAGCAGACCAACGGTGAATGTTGAACTGGAGCCCATGCCGGCGCGGGCCGGCAGATCGCCGTGGTGCTGAACCTCGACCCCGTTCTCCACATTCTGATCAAGAAGGATGGCCCGTACGGCAGGGTGCTGAATCTCGTCGAAACGTTGCGGGAGTTCGATCTGGGAGTAGACGATCCGATTGCGGTGAGCGAAAAAGGGCGGCAGCGATCGTATGCTCACGTAGCAATACTTGTTGATGGACGCGCCGATCACCGCCCCGCCGTGCCGCCGATACCATGCCGGATAGTCGGTACCGCCACCGAAGAGAGAGATCCGGAAGGGCGTGCGGCTGATGATCATCAGGCGGAGACTTCCTCGAGGAGCTTTCGGCGCAGGCCCACGCCGGCCATGTCCTCGATGTGCCGGCGGGTTGCCGCGCCGAACTTCCGGTTGACCATGTCCAGGTAGACCTCGTTGGAGAAATACTCCTGGAACGCCTCGTCACGGAACTGCAATACGTCCCGGGACGACAGGCTGGCGGTCGGCAACGGCGTGCAGTCGTAGCTGTGCTGCGAGAACCCTGTCCATGCCGTGGGCAGGGTCCAGTTTTCCCGGATCGCTGCGGTGTACAGCGGCGAGCCGGGGTACGCCATGGCCGAGTAGAAATTCGCGAATTCGCAGTTCAGCAGCTTGGCGAGGTCGAGAGTCTCCCGCATACTTTTCATGTTGTCGTCGGGCAATCCGAAGATGAAATTGCCGATGACGAATATTCCGGCCTGCTGGATCTCCCGGACAATATCGACGATGTCCTGCTGGTCAAGCGACTTGGACGCGCCGTCGCGCACGTGTTCGCTGCCGGACTCGATACCGAGCGCCAGCCAGCGGATGCCTGCCGAGCGCAACAGTTGCAGCCGGTCCGCCCGGACCGTGTCCACGCGCGCATACGCCCAGAAATTCAATTCGGACGCGTAAGGCTTCGCCGCCAGACGGCTGCAGATACCCGTGACATGCGGATCGTTCAGGACGAACATCTCGTCGATGATTTTGAAGGTT
>DASUFH010000221.1:0-8717 GCA_036274645.1 Terriglobia bacterium | reverse complement strand
TCTCCGCCGCTACGGCTTCTGGGTTCCATCAGACTTGCCGGTCCCGAGCCGGTAGGTTCAACCGCCGGATGCGGAAAACCGCACGTCCGGTGGTGTGGGAGGGACCGTGAGCGCAATCTCACGGTCCCGACCCGATCAAGGTGGCAGGGAAAACGACTGGCCGGCTCAATAGTCGGAGCAGGATTTGAAGTAGTTGCACTGCGGGCACTTCAGCTCGCATTTCTGCTCATGGAGCCGGGCGCCGCAGTTGGGGCAGGTTCTTTCGATTCCTTCCAGATTGAGTTCAGGCCTTTCGGTCATCACGGGGTTTGTCATCCTGTTGTTCCTTACCAAAATAATCCGCCAGATGACCCAGTATTGTCGACGCTTCGCCCGGCCGGCCTTCGAACGTGGTGATGCAGCGGGATCTCCGCCACCCGGTTCCTCGCTTAACACCCACGATGATGAATTCATCGAAGAATCCGCTGTCTTTGAGGAATCTGACGGCGGATTCGGGGGTGAATTCGTTGGCGCGGAACTCGCAGACGCTGATGAGGTCGCGCAGACGCTCGGCTTCCTGGGGTTCAGCCAGGTCCAGAAACGGATCGAGCCCGTGAACTTCGCAGCGCGCCGGGGGCTCGCCGTTTTGGGACAGCGCTTCCAGTTGGGCGCGAACGAATTCTCCCAGGGCGCAATCTTCGAATCCTTCGATGACCGGGCCGGTTCGCGCGGCCGACATGGAGAAGACGCCGCGGCGCGGAATCAGACGGCCGCCTTCATCGACTTCTCCCAGCAATGCCGCCTCTTCCACCGAAGGGCACAGCAGCGCGAGTGGACGTATGGTGGAGCGCCGCGCGGCCGGGCGTGGCGCAAACACGTTATTCCGGATACGGAACCGCAACTCGACCATTCGATTTGCCTCCAGGGGGCCTTGGAACGCCCGATTTCCGCATCATTTATTGAACGGCTCATGGACAGAAGAGGTCCGTTCCCAATTAGGAATTTCAAAGGTATCCTCTATTTCATGTTGACGTTTACGGAGTCGGAGTCGAAATTGATTCGCCGTCTGAAGGGCATGCCGCCCCAGACGATCCTGAAAATTCAGGAGCCCTGCCCCCTGCATTCGTACTGTTCGCCGCTGCCCTTGTTCCGGGTTTACCGTATCGACGACGCCACGTTCGAGGCCGAGTGGAATACCTACCACAAGCCCGGACCCAAGCAGGTGTTTGCGTTTGAGGGTGTTGCCGCATAGGACGGGCCTGTCGGAACGTAGAGACGAGCCGGGCAGTGTTTCCGATGTATGCTAGCCGGTTCCCGCAGGGCGGGAGCCGAACGAGGCGGCCGCGAAAATGAACGAATCCATCGCTGTGACTCTTGGGCTGGGTTTTGCGCTCGGACTCAAGCACGCCACTGAAGCGGACCATCTGGCGGCCGTTTCAACGATTGTCAGTGAGCGGCGGTCGCTCGTGCGGGCGGCTGCGGTCGGCGCGCTCTGGGGCGCGGGTCACACCGCTTCTCTCGTTGTTGCCGGATTTATGGTGATTGTGATGGGCGTGGCCATTCCAGAGTGGATGTCCAACTGGCTGGAACTTGGCGTAGCCGCCATGATTGTGGCGCTGGCGGGGCGTCTGCTCTATGTGGTTCTCCGTCATCAGCGGCGCGCGCATCTGCACACGCATACGCACGATGGCGCGACGCACGCCCACTTCCATTTTCATGACGCGCGAGGCGCGCATTCGGTTGCGGTGTCGCATCATGGGCCTCACGCCGGCCTGACAGGGTGGCGGCCCCTTCTGGTTGGCGTGATTCACGGGTTGGCGGGATCGGCCGCGCTGACCCTGCTGGTCCTGACTGAAGTTTCGAGAAACGGCGGCACGGTTCTGGGCCTGGCCTATCTGGCGGTGTTCGGGGCCGGCTCGGTTGGCGGGATGATGATCATGAGTTGTCTCATCGGCCTTCCGTTCCGGCTGATGGGCATGTTCGAGCGTGCCCTGTTTCCGATGCGGCTCCTGGCGGGTCTGGGAAGCGCGGTGTTTGGCCTGGCCTACGCCTGGAACATCGTAGGAAAACTTTGAAGTCCGGAGGTCCGATGCGGAAAAGACGCGTAGCCGCGCCCATAGCGTTCCTGATTGCGGTCCTGTCGGTTGTCGCCGGCGCCCAGCAAACAACGCCGTCTTCTCTCGCGCCGTCGAGTCTGCGGGACTGGCTGAGCATGATCGCATCGGATGATTTCGAGGGGCGGGAAACGTTCAGTGAAGGATTGGCCCTGGCGGCATCCTACATTGCCGACCGGCTGCGCGAAAGCGGCGTCAAACCAGCCGGCGACCGCGGGCTCTATTTTCAGCGTGTCAGTGTGCTGGATGTGCGCAGCTCCAATCGCTCGACCGTGACTGTCGAGGTGAAAGGCCAGACGCGTACGTTTCGCAACGGCCAGGGCGTGACGTTTCCCTCGGACGTCGGCGGCAAGCGGACGCTGATTCTCGACGACGTCGAGTTTGTCGGCTACGGTATCGACGCGGGAACTTCCCATAACGACTATCGCGGACTGAACATGAAAGGCAAAGTGGCCGTCTGGCTCGGCTCCACCACGCCGTCCTCCGTCGACCAGAAACAGAGCGAACGGCTGCTGCGCAATCGCGAAGCTCTGGCGATCGAGGAAATGGGCGCGGCGGCGAGCATCTCACTGGCGCCGATTCCCGCTCCTCCCCTGACGGACTCGTCCGTGGCCAGCGGTGTGCGCGGCATCTTCACGACGTCCCAGCGCCTGGATTCTGCGCGGGCGCCGAGCATCGCGGGGGATGACGCCTTCTATGAGTTTCTCTTCAGCGGCTCGGCAATCAAGTTCGACGATCTGAAGGCCCGGAGCCAGCGCCGGCAGGATATCGCGCCCTTCCGTCTCGAAGGCGTCAAGGTGACGTTTAATCTGGATGCGGATTATCAGGTGGTGCGCACCCAGTACACGCGTAACGTTGTGGGGATCGTTGAAGGCTCGGACCCGCGGTTGCGCGATACCTACGTCGCCCTGGGCGCCCATTACGATCATCTCGGCTACGCACAGTCGGCGCCCGGGCCCGACCGCATCTTCAACGGCGCCGACGATGACGGCACCGGCGTCGCGGCCCTGATTGGTCTTGCCCGCGCGTTTGCCACCGGCCCGCGGCCACGCCGCTCACTGCTCTTTGTCTGGCATGCCGGAGAAGAAAAGGGATTGTACGGTTCCAAATATTTTGTCGACTATCCGGTTGTGCCGCTGGATCAGATCGTCGCGCAGCTCAACATCGACATGATCGGGCGAAACCGTAACAACGACCCGGCGGAATCCAACGTGTTTTACGCGGTGGGCAGCGACCGGATCAGCAGCGAACTCCACAACATCCTGATGGAAGCCAATGCCGCCAGCTCCAAGCCCTTCCGCATCGACTTCGAACTAAATGATTCCCAGGATCCGGAACGGTTCTACTATCGAAGCGACCACTACAGCTATGCCTCCAGGGGCATTCCCGTGATCTTCTTTTTTACGGGCGTGCATCCGGACTACCACCAGGTTACCGATTCAGTGGACCGCATCGACTTCGACAAGATGTCCCGCATTGCGAATCTGGTCTACGATGTCGCGCGTCGCCTGGCCAACCTCGATCACGTCCCGGCCCGGGATTTCAGGGGGCCACGGCTCGGGAAGGGCTCGAAGGGGAAGCTTCCAGCGAATTGAAATACGGGTGCGTCATCAGCGCAGGCTTCTGTTGCGCTCCCGTCGGCCGGCTCAGTTCCATTTCTTCAAGCAGGACGGATGGGGCAATGACGCTCACAGGCGTCTCTGCTCCCTGGATACCGGTGAGACGGTTCGCGACGTATGCGTCCTTTCCAGCCGCCTGGATATGGCGTAGCGACGACACTGAAAGGCCGCTCGCTGAAGCGCCGCGAATCAATTCTTCGCGGCCGTCCGCCACGTGGACCTTGTAGACCAGCACGGGACTTCCCACCGGCCCGCCTCCGGAAACACTGACTCCTTTGATCACGAGGGCGTATTTCAGCTTCTCTTCCTTGGCCAGATTGATCAGCTGTTTCTTCAGCTCGTCGTAGCTCTTGCCCTGCTTTGCGGTGACGAAGAGATTACCGATCTGTGTGGTTTCGCGTCCCGGATAACCGGACCGGCCATGCCCGTTGGATTGCAGCCTGTCCTGTCCCGGCCGGCGTGACATCAGCATGTTGTTGAGCAGCCCGTCTTCGATCAGAGCGACGCGTTTGGCCGGCACGCCCTGGTCGTCGATTTCGTAGCTGCCAATGAGGAATCGGTCGCCCACTCGCTTCTGTCCCGGGTCATCGATCACGGTGAAATAGGGCGGCAGCACCGGACGATTCATCCGGTCGGCCAGGTCGCTGACATTGTTGCTGCCCCGCGTTCCGAGAGGCGCGCGCTGCCCGTAGAGATTCGGCGCGAGAACCCGCGCGAACATTTCGGTGGACGCGGCGCCCGTCAGCAGCACGGGTCCGGAGTAATTGGCTTCAAGAACCGGCGCGGCGCGGACCGACGTCAGGTTGGCGGCGAGCTGCCGGATGGTGTCGGCAAAAACCTGGGGAGACGGCAGGTCTTCGAAGCTGCGCGCGTGGAAGGGGATCGAATAGCCGATCCGCATGCCGTCGGGCGCCTGAACGCTGGCCCCGGTTTCAAGCGAAACCAAAAGCTCCGGTTGCAGTGTCGTCGTTCCCTCGCTGTTGACCATGTAACGATGAGTCAACCGGGCGCGGAGCGTCACGCCGGAGGTCTGGACATCCTTGTATTCGCGGAAAATCCGGGACCATTCCCTCAGCTGCGCTTCCCATTTCGCCTGATCGAACTCCAGGTTGCGGCGCTGTGCAATTGCGCGGACCGCTTTTTCCTTCGAGAAGTCGGGAGGCTGTTCCTCCTGCACCTTGTTCTGCAGGTATGCCCGTTTCTGCGACAACGTTTCGATCGCCTGCTTGTACATGGCGTCGCTGGCCAGCCACAGATCGTGACGGAGGCCCGCGTAGTTGTCATCGACCACGGTGCGGTACAGCGCTCCGGTGGCCGGTGAACCGCCGCGTCCCGGATTGAACTCCGAATTGTCGAAATCATAATCGCCGATTCGGACCTGGGTCTGGCCGTAGCGGTTGCGGGAGCGATGAGAGGAGGTCAGCGCGCCAAACGTGGCTTCGGCCGAATATTCGTCTTCATCCAGAATCACGTACTGGGCGAAATACGGCTTCTGCAGTTCCTTCAGTTGAAGCTGCGACATGGACCGCGTCAGTTCGTCGTTCATGGCGCGAAAGACGATGTCCGTTCCCTGCTGGCTCTGGCCGGATACCACCAGACCCAACGCCAGCGCCAGACAGGTCAGGATCGCTCCAGCCGTTGTTCTGAACACGCTCCGGCGCCGCTGCATCTTAGTCGTTCTTTTCATGACGACGCTCCCGGTTGCGCGGGCGGTGGCGGCAGGATCGGTTGCAGATCGGAGGACTTGGCTTTTTTCTGGACTTCAATCTGCGTCGTCAGAATGCTGGGTGATACGGCCGAGACCGGCACGTAACCGGACTCGGCGCCGCAGAAGCCATTGAAGATGTCGACCTTGTCGCTTGCGGCGACGATCTTACTGAAAGAGGTCAGCGGGGTTCCGATCAGATCCGCGCCGCGAACCAGCTCGTCGGGACGGCCATCGACATAAACGCGGTACACCATGATCGGCGTGACCTGAAACGCCTGCGGACTGGATCGATCGGTGAGCGTGAATCCTCCCGAAATATCGTCAAACAGCAGGCCGTAAGTTTTCCCCTGGCGTTTTGCCTCCTCGATCAACATCTGGCGCAGCGTTGCGTCGTTCACTGTCCTGGAGGCCTGAACGATCAGATTGCCCTGACGTCCGACGCTACGGTATCCGGGCTCCTTGCGGCCGTGCCCGTTCGACTGCATGAAGCCGGCAACAGGAGCGCGCGACATCAGGAAATTTTTCAGAACGCCATTCTCCACGACCGTGACGCGCTGGGCGGCGACGCCTTCGTCGTCGTATCGATAGTAGCCGTTCAACTCCGTGTCGCCGATCCGCTCCGTGGTCGGGTCATCGACGACCGAAAGGAAATCGGGCAGCACGGGCTGGTTGATCTGCTTGGTGAACGTCTGACCGTCGTTTTCACTCTTTTGCCGCGACCCTTCGATGCGGTGGCCGAAGATTTCATGAAAGAACACTCCGCTGGCGCGCCCGGAGAGAATGGCCGGTCCGGTGAAGGGCTCAATGACGGGCGCGGCGCGCAAAGCGCGCAGATCGCTGATCATCTTCTCGATGGTTTTGGTGACGGTCTTGTCGTCGGGAAGACCATCCAGGGAATGCGCGTCGAACGACTCGAAACGGTACAGCTCCATGCCGTCCTCGGCCCGCACGCGCGCGTAAAGACTCAGGCGGAGCAGGGTGACGCCGCTCTGGACGGAGGTGCCTTCGCTGTTCACGACGTAACGCTGAACGACCTGCGAGGAGAAGCCCGCCGTTCCCTCGAGGATTTCCGGGTACTGGCGGAACAGGGCGGAATACGCTCGCGCCCGGGTTTCCCATTCGCTGATCTTCGGCCTGACCGGGGCGACGGACATACTGGCGGTGCGGCCCGGCTCCACCGTGAAGTCACCGGAGACATCTTCCTCATCCACACGCGTGGCCCGATTGGTTTTGACGCGAATCAGCTGTTCGACGGAGGCCTTGTAGCGGCGATCGGTTTCGAGCCAGATCACGCTGCGCAACGCATCGACATCGTCGTCCAGAGGCATCAGCATGGATCCGGCCCGGCTCGAACCCCCCCCGGCGCCCCGGACCTGATGCGTGTTGTCCAAAACGTAGTCGCCGACACGCACTTCGACGTCGAGCAGGCGCTGATGCTCTTCGTTGGTCGACTGCAGCGCTCCGCCTTCGGCGTCCACACTGACGGTGGAAATGTCGTTCACCTGATAGCCGACGAAATATGGCGCGGGATCGTTTGTTGCCAGAATTTTCATTGCGCGCTGGCTTTCGGCTTCAAGCGCCTGGATTACGGCGTTGGGGCTCGGCTTCTGAGCGGCCGCCCCGCTGGCCAGAACCCCAGCGGCAATCCATACGGCAAAAGGCCACTTCCACTGATTCATTTGGTTCTTCCTTGGCCCGCAGATTTTTGCGCGCAGTTTAACAGAGAAAGCCGTTCGAGGCTTCACGAATGCGGAGCAACAGTCACGGCGTGTTCGCGGGACGCTGTGCGTCGCGTCCGGACAGCCGCGGCGAACGTTTCAAGCAGGGGCGAAGTATCTTCCCATCCGATGCAGGCGTCGGTGACGCTTTGCCCATAGACCAGCTCCCGGCCTTCAACCAGATCCTGCCGTCCGGGTTGGAGGTTGCTTTCAATCATGATACCCATGATTCGCGTGTCGCCCGCGGCGATCTGCCCCGCAACTTCCTTTCCCACTTCAATCTGCTTCAGATAGTTTTTCTGGCTGTTGGAATGGCTCAGGTCGATCATGATCCGCGGCTCGAGCCTGGTCGCGGCGATTTCGCTGGCCGCCGCCGCCACACTGGCGGCGTCGTAATTCGGTTTCTTGCCTCCCCGAAGGATGACGTGACAATCGTCATTACCCATCGTTGAAACAATCGCGGAATGCCCTTCCTTCGTCACGGACAGAAAGTGATGCGGTTCCCGGGACGTGCGAACCGCGTCAATGGCCACTTTCAGGTTGCCGTCCGTTCCGTTCTTGAATCCCACCGGACACGAAAGGCCCGAAGCCAGCTCCCGATGCACCTGGCTCTCGGTGGTACGCGCGCCAATGGCGCCCCAGCTGACGAGATCTGCGATGTATTGTGGCGACATCACATCCAGATACTCGACTCCGGCCGGCATACCCATTTCGTTCAGTTCGAGCAGCAGCTTTCGCCCGATCCGGAGACCGTCGTTGATCCGGAAGCTTCCATCCAGATAGGGATCGTTAATCAATCCCTTCCAGCCGATGGTCGTGCGGGGTTTCTCAAAATAGACCCGCATCACGATCAGCAGATCCTCGGCGAACCGGTTCTTCTGTTCTTTGAGACGCCGCGCATATTCGAGCGCGGCTTTGGGGTCGTGGATCGAACACGGTCCGACCACCATCAGCAGGCGGTCATCCTCGCCGTGCAGGATCCGGTGGATTGCCTGCCGGGTTTCAAATGTGGTTTGCCCGGAAGTTTCAGTGGCGGGAAATTCTTTAATGACGGTGCCGGGAGGCGTCAGTTCCTTGATTTCCCTGATACGCAGATCATCAGTTCGGCGCAACATCGCACAACAGTGTATCGCAACTGACCGGCCGGGCGAGTGGTCTCATCATGGGGGCAGCATATCTGTATCTATTTCAATAAAATAGATGGTTTGAGGCTGATCCGTCCGCCCTTGCAGGGGCGGTCCATGGCCCAAAGTTTCGGGATGGAAATCTCTCGATTTCACAGAAGCTCATCCTCAAACGCTGGGCGGTCATAGCGGCTCCTACCGGTAGTGGAAGGCCGGCTCGACAATTTCCGGAAACGCGTATTGTCTTGAACGGATTGGAGCGCATCTCATATGGCGAAACTCTTTCGGTTAGTTGTGGCGGCTCGGCGCCGTCCGGAGCGCGCCGCCAAAGATAATCCGGTTCCGCCGTGCGACCAAGCGTGGGGCGCCGCAATGTGGCCGCGCAAGAGATTTACTCCTTCCCCCTGTAGGGACGGTCTTAACGGTGTGGGGAATCAGGGACAGGGAGCAATTTC
>DASUFH010000220.1:0-10732 GCA_036274645.1 Terriglobia bacterium | reverse complement strand
AGTCGCTCCGCCGGGCGATCGAGAGCTACCCGGAAGACCTGAGCGTCGTGATCGTGGCGACGGGCGGGCTATCCCACCAGGTTCACGGCGAGCGCTGCGGCTTCAACAACACCCCGTGGGACATGGAATTCCTGGATCTCCTCGAGAAGGATCCCGTCAAACTGACCGAATTGACAATTGCGGAATACGCTGAGCGGGGCGGCTTCGAAAGCGCCGAGGTCGTCATGTGGCTCATCATGCGCGGCGCGCTTTCCGCCACCATTCGCAAAGTCCATCAGTCCTACTATCTGCCGTCCATGACCGCCCTCGCGACCGCCGTCTACGAAAACGAAGCGGCGCAGCCACTACCCGAGACCGTGCGCGGCGACCGCGAGAAGATGACCCGTCAGCTCGCGGGACTGGAAAAACTCTCCGGCACGTATCCGTTCACGCTTCAGGGCAGCGTAAAAGCGTATCGCCTCAATAAATTCCTGCACCGCCTGATCGAGCCTGAATTCCGAAAGGCTTTTCTTGCCAATCCTGAACCGCTGTTTGAGGAAGCAGATCTGACGGCCGAGGAACGCAGGATGGTGCGGGATCGCAGCTGGCGCGACCTGATTCATTACGGCGTGATCTTCTTCCTGCTGGAAAAGCTGGGCGCCGTGGTCGGGGTGTCCAACCTGCACATTTACGCCGCCATGCGCGGACAAACGCTGGAAGATTTCCAGAAGACCCGGAACTCGCAGGTGCTGTACTCGGTGGCCGGTAGTGAGGCCAAGAACCTGGCGTGGGACAAGGCCAAAACCACATAGGTTGACCCGCGATCAAACCGGACGGACGTACACCTCCACATCGACCGTCTGTCCGCCGCCTCCAAGAGTGACGCCCTTGATGGGCGTCACATCTCCATAGTCCCTTCCCCAGGCAACGGTCACGTGGCTCTCTTCCGGTATCAGGTTGTTGGTGGGATCGAAGTCGATCCATCCGGCGCCCGGGAAATATACGGACACCCACGCATGAGAGGCCTGGGCGCCCTGATATTTTCCGCCGCTGCGCACATAACCGCTGACATAACGGGCGGCGAGGCGCATGGAGCGCAGGGCGCCGATCATCACGTGCGCGAAATCCTGGCAGACTCCGCTCCGGCTGCGAAACACCTCGGACAACGGCGTATCAATCGATGTCGCCTTCGGGTCGTATTTGAACTCGGCATGGATACGGCGGGTCAGTTCCTTGACCGCGTCAATGAGTGGACGGTCTGAAGGGAATATCTCACGCGCGTACGCCGCAAGACCGTCGACGGCCGGCACATACGGGGATTGAAACCGGAACTGCGCAGCTTCCATCAATTCGGCATCCGACTCTGCGGCCAGCATGTCGCGCACGTGGATTGCCGTATGAGAAGGAACGTTCCGCGGAGCGCCGGAGCGAACGTCAACCACGCTGTGAGCGGTCGCCGTCAGCTGTCCGTGTTTCTCAAGGACGCCGAACACGGAAACATCATTGCCAAAATAGTCCTTCCGACTGTGAAAAAACGCCGGTTTCGGATCGACCGTGATCTCGCTCGACTGCACGCGCTGCGCGGGAAGCGCGCGCGGCGTTAACCGCACTTCGTTGAGACACTGGGAGACCGGCGCCTCATACCAGTACCGCGTAATGTGAATCACGTCAAACAGCACGGATTTCACCACAGCGATGTGAGGCGCGACGCTCGAAGCGGACTCAGATAGCTGACGCTCAGGGTATCGGAAAGATCGTGCAGCGTGGCGCGGAGTTGCGCAATATGTTCGTCGAGGACCATGTACCGCCCCTCCTCGTCCCGCTGCGCCAGATCCCCGGTTGACGTATCGCGGACAATGCCAATGGCCTGCAGCGTCAGATTGCGCTCAAGACCTTCGCGCTCGGGATCCTCGAGTTCTTCCACCAGATCGAGCTGGGCCAGCAATGTGGTCAGCTGGAAGGAAACGGCGCGCGGGTTCGACTCGTCCGTCCACAGGACATCGAGCACGAGTTCAGTCTGCAGCGCGGTCGGATAGCGCGTCCGGTACGTGATCGAGCTGTCCGCCACCTGCAGCAACAGCTGCAGGTAGGGCTCCAGATCGGCGCCGCCAACGGTCAGAGCCGACCCCAGCAGTTCCGCCGTCTGCAGGGCGCGCTCCAGACGGCGGCCGATTTCGAGAAAGCGCCAGCCGAACCCGCGGGTCGTATTCTCCGTCAGGAGCCCGGAAAACGCCGACAGGGTGACGATCGCGCCGTCGAGCAGGTCCATCCCGGCAAGAACGCGGTGATCGGCGCTCGACGGCACGAATCCGGAAAACTGGTTCTCCAGCTGCTGCATGACGCGCCATGTGTCCGCAGATAAACGTTCTTTCAGGTGCCACGATGTTCGGCGCAGTTCCTTCAGATTCCAGCGCAAACTCGAGGTTTGCGTGGAGTCGTAGATCATGTCGAGCAGCGTGCGCTGCACCTGCCAGCGCTGTTCGCCCAGGGACTCGGAAACGATTTCACGCGGCAGATAGCCCAACCCGGCAAGAATCCGGGCCGCCGTGTCGAGAGAGACGGAGCGTCCGTAATCTTCTTCGCCCGACAGAGCCGGCAGCAGCGCGCGCACCAGCCGGACGGCGGTCTCGACGCGCTCGGTATACCGGCCCAGCCAGAACAGGTTGTCGGCGACACGGCTGGGAAGATCACTTCGCGTCCGATCGACCCGGATCGGAAGCGATAACTGGCGGCGGCCTGCCGCGACCTCCTCCGCATCGCCCAGCACCCACGTATCCTTGCTGCCGCCGCCGAGTTGCATCGACACAATCATGGAGGAATCGTCGGTCGACACGCGCGTCAACCCGCCGGGCATCACCGTGTAGCCATCGCCTGTCCATGCCGCATAAACGCGAAGCATCGCGTGCCGCGGAACGAATCCGCTTTCGGTCCGCGCCGGCACGGTGGACAACGCGACCCTTTCCTGGGCCACGTACTCTTCCGGCGCGGCTTCGATCTTGCGGGCCAGGTCGGTGCGCTCGGACGCGCTCATGGACTCGGGAAAAGCCGGATGCCGGCCGGGACGTGGGAACGCGGACTTCACCACCAGTTCACGCAGGTGTTCGAGAACGTAGCGGCGAGGCTCTTCGTGGCCACACCACCAGGTCGCCACCGACGGCATATGCAACTCCTGCCCCAGCAGCGCGCGGCACAGGCCCGGCAGGAAAGCCATATGGGCCGCCGTTTCGACGAGACCGCTGCCCAGCGCATTGTCGATCACCACGCTTCCGCTGCGCACCGCGTCGACCAGACCGGCGACGCCCAGCAGAGAGTCGCCTCGCAGCTCAAGCGGATCGCAGTAGCTGTCGTCCAGACGCCGCAGAATGACATCGACAGGCTTCAATCCGCCGAGCGTCTTCATGTAGACCCGCCGGTCCAGCACGATGAGGTCGGCGCCCTCGACCAGGGTGAAGCCCCATTGTCCGGCGAGGAACGAATGCTCGAAATAGGTTTCGTTTCGCGGACCGGGGGTGATCAACGCAACCGTCGGGTTTGAGCGCGTCGAGGAGGCCGCCGACAGCAGCGCTTCCCGTTTCAGATCGAAGAATCGCGCCAGTTGACGGACACGACACTGGTTGAAGACGCCCGGCAGCGAACGCGCGCTCACCAGGCGGTTCTGCAGGGTATATCCCATACCCGAAGGCGCCTGGGTGCGGTCCGCGACGACCCACCACCGTCCATCGGGAGCGCGGGCGATGTCCGCCGCATAGGTATGCAGATGGGCTCCGCCCCGCGGCGCAATGCCGAAACAGGGACGGAGAAAATGCGGATTGTCATAAACGAGCGCCGAAGGCAGAAGGCGCTCGCGCACCAGGCGCGACGCGCCATAAAGATCCGCCAGAATGGCGTTGAGCAGAGTGGCGCGCTGACCGATGGCGCGCTCGATACCGTCCCACTCCCGCTCGTCGATGACCAGGGGAATCGGATCCATCGGCCAGGTATGCTCGCCACCATCCGGATAATCGCCACGGTTATAGGTGACGCCCTGCGACTGCAGCAACTGCTGGCCGGCCTGCCAGCGCCGGCTCAGCTGCTGAAATCCAAGGCGTCCAACCTCCACCCATAGCTTCCGCCAGTGACGGCGCGGGCGTCCCCCGGGCAGTAGCGCTTCGTCCCAATAACCCTCGATGCCCTTGTACCGGACCGGGGAGGACGGCGCGACGTCAACGGCCATCAGCCGGCCGCCCCCGCGATCACCGGCCGATCCATCGGCCGCCATACAAAGAAGTCCTCCAGCAGACCGTCGCCGATGGCGTTGATCTGCGTTTGCAATCCGTCCAGATACTCGTGCAGGCCGGTCCGGATGATCTGATCCACGTCCGCGGACGCCAGCGCCGAACTCAGCGACTCCATCAATTCTTCCGACCGGTAGCGCGGCGTCCGGGAAGCCGCGCCGATGAACGCCCGCAATGACGCGCGAGATGTATCGACACAGTGCCGGATGGCCCGGGGAAACTGCCGGTCGAGCACCAGAAAATCCACGATCTCCCGGGGAGCAATCCGGCCCTGCTGCTTGCGGTAGGTTTCAAATCCGCTGACGGATTTCAACACTGCCGCCCAGTGAAGATCGTCGTACGGGGTGCCCACCTTGACCGTGGATGGCAGCAGGATGAAATATTTCACGTCCAGGATCCGCGACGTCTTGTCGGCGCGCTCCAGCATGCGGCCGATACGCAGCAGATGCCACGCTTCGTTATGGCTCATGGTGGCGTCGGTCACGCCCTGGAACATGTGGCACGCCAGACGGATCGACCGCAACATTTCCGGCAGCTGTTCGTTCTGGGACCCTTCGCGTTGCGACTGGATCTGCAGGTACATGCTGTTGACCTGCTCCCACATCTCCGACGAAATCGTTTCCCGGACGGATCGCGCATTCTCCCGCGCGAAGCGCAGACAGGAAGAGATCGAGTTCGGATTGTCCCCGTCGAAAGCCAGGAACTGGATGACGTTGTCGTCACTGGCCTCGGAATACTTCGCGCGAAACGCCTCCGTGTCGCCCGAGGTATCGATCAACGGCTGCCACTGATAGGCGGGCTCGAGCGGCAGGTCCAGTTGCAGGTGCAGATTGACGCCGATATAGCGCGCAACATTCTCCGCGCGCTCGATATAACGGGCCATCCAGTAGACCGAGTCGGCGACGCGGCTCAGCAGCGGACGGGGCTCCAGAATCATTCCCCGCCTCCTATTTCATCGGAAGCAAGCACCCAGGTGTCCTTGCTGCCCCCTCCCTGCGAAGAATTCACCACCAGCGATCCCTTGCGCAGGGCCACACGCGTGAGGCCTCCGGCCATGACATGAATGTCTTTGCCGAACAGGATGTATGGACGAAGATCGACATGCCGTCCTTCCATATGATCGTCGATAAGCGTCGGCACGCGCGACAGCGCCAGCGTGGGCTGCGCAATGTAGTTTCGTGGATTGGCCTGGATCTTCAGCGCAAACTGCTCCCTTTGTTCCACCGTCGCATGCGGACCGACAAGCATGCCATACCCTCCCGCTTCGTTGGCCGCTTTGACCACAAGCTTGTCGAGATTCTCCAGCACATGCTTGCGATCCTTGTCCCGCCAGCACAGATATGTGGGCACATTCGGCAGGATGGCGTCCTCACCCATGTAATAGCGAATCATGTCGGGCACGTAGGAATATACGACCTTGTCATCGGCCACGCCATTGCCGGGAGCGTTGGCCAGAGAAACATTTCCTGAACGGTAGGCGTCCAGCAGGCCGGGAACGCCCAGCATCGAATCGGAGCGAAACGCCTTGGGATCGAGGAAATCGTCGTCGATTCGGCGATAAATGACGTCCACGCGGCGGAGCCCCTTGGTGGTCCTCATGTAGACAATGTTGTCGTTGACCGTCAGATCCCTTCCCTCCACCAGCTGGATGCCCATCTGCTGCGCCAGGAAGCTGTGCTCGAAATAGGCGGAGTTGTACATCCCGGGAGTCAGCAGAACGACCGTGGGCTTTCGATCCAGATCGGGCGGCGCAATGGCTTCGAGCGTTTCCAGCAGACTGCCGGGGTACGTGGCCACCGGGCGAACCCGCAGCCCCTCGAACACCCGGGGGAAGGTGCGTTTCATCAGATCCCGGTTCTCCAGGACATACGAGACGCCGGAAGGCACCCGCAGATTATCTTCGAGAACATAAATCTGTCCATCACCATGGCGGACCAGGTCCGTGCCGGTAATGTGGCACCACACACCGCCCGGCGGATTGATCCCATGGCACTGAGGACGATAGAACGTCGCAGACCGGATGACCTCTTCGGGAATGACCTTGTCACGGAGGATCTTCTGGTCGTGATAGATGTCGTTGATGAATTCGTTGAGAGCCCGGATACGCTGCTTCAACCCGCGTTCGATCCAGTCCCACTCTTTCGCGGAAACGATCCGGGGAATCAGGTCGAAGGGAAAAATCCGCTCTGTGCCGGCGGAATCGCCGTAGACATTGAAGGTGACTCCCATCTGCAGAAGCATGCGTTCCGCCGCGCTCTGGGAGCGAAGCAACTGACCATCTTCGAGGGACTCCAGAGTTTCCAGCAATAGCCGGGCCTGGGGACGCGGCTGTCCGTCGGCCTCGAACATTTCATCGTAAAAACCGTCCGTTTGATAGGCGGTAAAGCGCACCTTAATGACACCTCGGAATATTGAAAGTGGACAGCGCTGTCGGGGATGGTAGGTACAGCCTTGTACCGTGGAGCCTCCCTGATTCTAAGCGAAGCCGCAGCCGAGGACAATGGGCGCCGCATACCGACTGTTTTGTAGTTTTTTGTTGACAACCCTGCAGGCTACGGGCAGGATTGCGCTGGCGTCACGAAGGCGTGCGCCATATGAACGAAGAAGTCTTCGATCCCGCAGGGGGCGAAGGCTTTTTTTTTGGCTAAAAACTATCCCAGTTAAAAACGATCCCATTAAGGAATAGAACCATGTTCCATAAAAAACTCTTTCGCTCCCTGGGCGCATGCCGTGGGCTGGCGGTCGCCTTGATCGCATTTGGCAGCGCTCAGGTGGGCCTTGCGCAGTCAACGATATTCAATATTCCGACCACGGACGTCGTCGAGACGAAGAAAGCCTATGCGGAGTTCGACTGGTTCATGCAGGCGCCGGGCGCCGGTTCGGGCTCCACGCGTCTGCAGACCTTTGCCCCCCGCCTCGTCGTCGGCGTAGCGCCGGGCCTGGAAGCGGGCGTCAATGTTTCCGTCACCCACACGGGAGGCGGCAATCAGTCGTTCATCCAGCCGAACGCAAAATACAAGTTCTACTCGGACGATGACATGGGCACAGCGGCGTCCGCCGGATTCGTCTGGCTGACCCCGATGAACAACCGGTCGGTCACCGACAGTTTCGCGTTGATCTACGGTAACTTCAGCAAGAAGTTCACCGGTGGAGACTACGGCCCCCGCATCACGATCGGTCCTTATGGCCTCGTGGACACGGTATCCGGTACGCCCGGAACCAAAGCGGGCGTCATTGCCGGATACGAGCAGCCCCTTCATTCGAACATCAGCTTCGTCGCGGACTGGTACAGCGGCATCAGCTTCTTCGGATACTTCACGCCGGGCGTCTCGATTACTCTGCCGCACAACGGCCTGTTCAACGCCGGCTATGCCATCGGCAATGACAGCTACAACGGGAACACCACGAAAGACCGCCTGTTGTTTCTCTACTACGGCATGACGTTCGGAGGATAAGAGTCGCCAGGGTCCACCAACTCCTCGTTCTACCCTCCGGCCCGGCAACAGCTTGGCCGGAGGGTTTCTTTTCCGTGACCGCCTTCCCCCGAAACAGCTTTTCTACAACCAGAATTTTGCGTCCCCGTCTGGCTGCCAGGGGCGGTCTATGACCGCCCGACGTTTCGGAATGGAAATCCCTGACTTAACAGAAGTTCACCCTGAAACGTTCGGCGGTCATAGACCGCCCCTACAAAGCGGGCGGGGGCCCGGAATGCTCCCGCTGTGCAAAGCCCCCGAAACCCGTCCGAACCCACGATTTCATTCGGGAAATCTGTTGAATCCATTACGCGTTTCCGTTTACCTTCAGGGGCTTGTCAAAGGAAGGAAACATGAAAAAAACTGCGTTTCGGGTGGCTGCCATCGCGCTGCTTCTGGTCGCGGGAGCGTGCGGCAAGAGCGAAAAGAAAATCAAAATCGGCGTGTCCGTGCCGGCGGCCGATCATGGATGGACGGCCGGCGTGGGCTATTGGGCAAAGACGGAAATGGCCAAATACCCCGACATCGAATGGGTGTACGCCACGGCCAATGAACCGAATAAACAGACGGCCGACATCGAAGACATGATGACCCAGAACGTCGATGGCCTCGTCATTCTCGCCACCGAATCCGCGCCGATCACTCCCGTCGCTGAAAAGGCCAAGATGCGCGGCATCTACATCGTCAATGTCGACCGCGGATTCCTTGCGCCGGTGGCGGACGTCTTCCTGGAAGGCGACAACAAGGCTTTCGGCCGCAAGAGCGCGGAATACATCGTGGAAAAGCTCGGCGGCAAGGGAAAGGTGGCGATCCTCCGGGGCATCCCCTCGACAGTCGACACCGACCGGTACGAAGCCGCGATGGAGGTCTTCAAATCCAATCCGGGCATCGAAATACTCGCCGCTCAGCCCGGGAAGTGGAATCAGAAGGAAGCCCTCGACGTGACGCAAAGTTATCTCTCGCAGTTTGCCCACATCGACTGCCTGTGGGCGTCTGACGACGATATGGCCCTCGGCGCCGAGCGCGCCATCCGTGAAGCGGGCCGCGCCAACGAAATGTGGATCATGGGTGGCGCCGGAATGAAAGACATCATCAAACGGGTGATGGACAAGGATCCGATGTATCCCGTCGATATCACCTATCCGCCCGCCATGATCGCCGCCGGAATCGATCTGGCCGCAGCGCATCTCAAGGAAGGCTCCATCGTGTCGGCGGCAGGTCAGACCCCGGACCACCTCGGAATCACCAGAGAACAGCTGGAGGCCGCAAACACCCAGCAGGGACAAAAGAAGGTCACCATCGACGTGTTTCTGGTGACGCCTGAGAACGCCTCCAAATACTACTTCCCGGACTCCGTATTCTGATTCTGGTCCCCAAGGCCTCGTTTGGAGAGACGAAGTGGCTTCGAAGACATCCAGGAAGAGCCGGCAAGCCGGCTCCCCCCCTCGCCGGGAAATGCGGAAGGAAAGGCGCGCCACGACGCCATCGGAGGACGACCTTGAACGCATGGTGGAGGACGCGACCGAAAACGCTTACGACGAGTCCCAGCAGGCCAACGGATTTCTGGCCAAAATGGAAGACGAGTTAGCCCTTCCCTTCGCAACGTTGGCCGCCGGCGGGGAAGTTGTTGTCGAACGCCTGGAAATCGCCGATAACCATCGCATCCTCGCTGTTTGCCGGCGAGGACCAGACCGCCAGAAGCTCCCGCTGCTCGACCTGCCCCTCCCCGAGCCTCCGCCCAGAGGGTGGGAATGGATTGCCGCTTACCGCTACTGGGTGCGCTGACTCGCCCTCCGCCAAAGGGTCTAGCCAGAAACGGCTTGAAAGCGTAACTTTAGATTGAATCGCGCAGATCAGCCATCCGTCCAATAGCTAAAAACCGGAGGTTGTCATGCTACGAGATTTTGACGCTTTTAAGGAAACGATCGAACAGCGCCTCATGCGCCATCCGGTCATCACCGACAACCGGTACACCGCGTGGTTTGCCCAGGGCAGGATTCCTCTCGATCATCTCCGGCGCTTCACCGTCCAGTTCTCCGTATTCTCGAACCAGTTCCTGCTGGCGGCGCTCAACCGCGTCATCAACGCCGATACGCTTCAGGGATCCCGCAAATCCAAGGAGATCCTGATGAATGAACTGGGCGTCGTGTACCATCGGCCCGGAAACCCTCCGGGCCCCCCATCCGTCGCGTCGGTGGATCCCGATCGCGAAGGCGATCCCGAACTGGTCTCCACCGAAGGCGTGGTCGAAGGCGGCCTATTCCGTTTTCAGGCAGCCCACTTCGAATGGCTCATCCACTTCGCCGAACCCCTCGGCCTGACATTCGACGACATGGGCAAACGCCGGCACGGTTCACCAAGCACCCTGTTCTTCTGCGATGAATTGTTCCGTCTCTACGGCAGCGACGACTACAACGAAGCCCTGGGCGCCGCTTTCGCAGTCGAAAACTGGGCTGCGGCCGGCTTCTGGAAGGAGCTCATCGCGGGTCTCGAGGCCATCAAACGCGAAAAAATCCCATCGCTTCACCTCGCGTTCTTTACCTGGCACGACAAGATCGAGGACCAGCACAAAGGTCACGTCTGGGATGAACTGGCCGAATGCTTCCATTCTCCCCAGTTCCGCGAAGAACCCTTCCTCCGCGCCGGCAGCCAGATGCTGGACGGGGTCAAAGCGTTCTGGGACGGCCTCGATCAGGACCGCCGCAACGCGGAACAACTGGCTCACGTTTCCTGAGATTCGCGCCGGCGCCCACGGATCATCCGGGCGCCGGCGATCCTCCCGCCCAACCGGCCGTTCCCCCTCTTGACCGACAAAACTGTCCTGAAAAAAGTTTTTTTAGCATTATCTAAGAAATTCGCATACCCTGACGTTGTCGGTGATGACCGGAAAGATTCGTTCGAATTCCGGCGGATTGCGCCGGCGCCGTTTGCAGTCGTTCGAGGTTCAGCAGGAGGATGGGGGGGGCCATGTCGATTTATTCATACCTGAAGAGTTCCGCCGTTTTC
>DASUFH010000219.1:0-2060 GCA_036274645.1 Terriglobia bacterium | reverse complement strand
ATCGTCGGCGGCATCGCGGCGTACTCTATCACACGCAAAGCCTCGTCCTCCGGAACGTATGTCGCCCGGTGAACACAAAAGGTTCATGGCACTTTTCAGATTGCGGACGGAGGCGGGCGCGTGGGAACCTCGGCGATCGGAGGTCGATGATGCTCGCATCCAGCAGGCTCCAGGGTTTCGTACAGACGACTGACGCGGCAAGGGCCAGGGACTTTTACAGGGAACGTCTGGGACTCCCGCTGCTCACCGAAAACGAGTTCGTGATGGTGTTTGGAGTCCGGGACTCTGCGGTCCTTGTCCAGAAGGTTTCAGCGTTTACACCGGCCGCCGCTACGGTCCTCGGCTGGAACGTCGACGATATCCTGCAGGCGGTCAGCGCGCTCGGAGCGCGCGGCGTGAAATTCGAACGCTACGGCTGGCTGCAACAGGATGCGCTCGGAATCTGGACCGCCCCCGACGGCGGAAAGGTCGCCTGGTTCAAGGATCCGGACGGCAATACCCTTTCGGTGAGCCAGCATTGAAGGCGGGCATGACCAGAAGGTTGAAGAATCATCCTCGTCTCGTCATCGGCATCGCGATGCTGGTCGTCGGGGTGTCGTTCGTCGGATATCTCGCCCTGCAGTTTTCTTCGGACCACTGGGGGCCCTGCAAATTCCACGAAGAAACGAAAACGACGACCTTATTACCATCGACACATTCCCAACGCCTGGTCTATGAAACCGACATCGTGATTGTGAGCATCGGATACGACCAGTTTCTCGATTACCTCGAGGTGGAGTCCCAGCAGGTGGACCGCCCGAATCACGAAGCAACGCAACGGTACTTCGACCACTGGCTGGCCTCCGTACAAACCGCGCTGCACGATAGTGGTTCCGCTCTCCTGACCATCGAAAGAGACGAACGCTTCATCGCCTGGATGCTGGAACACGGCAAGGCATCCGTCTTCGACAAGCGCAATCGCTCATGGGTCACTACCATCAACGCGCGCCATCAATCTGTGGGCTGCGGCCTGGGCGGGGGCGTCTACCGCATCTTCCACTTACCGGACCGCACGTTATTCAACCGGCGGGGCACTCCGTTTCTTGAGATACGGGACCTCATCGTCTAGCCGGCATTTTGTGACGCTATCGGCTTCTCCCACTTCCCCGACCGGACGGAGCGGCGGATCGCGTCGATAACGGCCATGTTGGCCAGAGAACTCTCCAGAGGAAAAGGCGGAGCCGTGTCCTCGCGCACGCTTTTCGAGAACGCGTCGCCCTGAAGCGTGTATTGATCGCACGCCGGGAACGCGATCATTTCGGCGGCCGCGCCCCCCGGAACCGACCCGTCGTCCACGAAGATGCGGCACGCCCGGTCCGGGGGCGCGTTGAACGGGATCTCGATTTCGATCCGGCCCTTCGAACCGATAATCTGGATGCGCTGATAGGAAACCGATTGTGTGCTGCACGCAAACACCGCCTGCCCCTCCGGAAAGCGAAGAATGGCCGAGGTCAGCGCATCTGTTCCGAAGGTGGGATCGACCTCGCACGCGCCGATCACTTCCAACGGCTCAGCGCCGAAGGCAAAACGCGCGCCAAGGATCGGATAACAACCGATATCCATCAGGCCGCCGCCACCGTATTCGGGTCTATTGCGGATGTTTCCCGGATCGCGATTGAAATAGCCGAAATAACCCATCACGGAGCGCACCGCGCCGAGACCTCCGGCGTGAATGACCTTGAGCGCGCCATGCCACTGGGGATGCGCCGAGATCATGAACGCCTCCTGGATCTTGACGCCGGTCCGGCTGCGCGCGCCGATGAGAGCGGCCGCTTCCGACGCGTCCAGGCCGACCGGCTTTTCGCAGAGGACGTGTTTACCCGCCTCGGCCGCCCGGATCGTCCAGGCCACATGCAGGTGGTTGGGAAGAGGGTTATAGATCGCTTCGATGTCCGGATCGTTCAGGAGTTCGTCATACGATCCGTAGGCTCTGGGAATGCCGAGTTCGCCGGCCGCAGCCCTGGCCCTGTCGAGATCACGCGAGGCGATGGCCGCAATCGTCGACCAGGCGCCGGCCTGCA
>DASUFH010000218.1:0-2942 GCA_036274645.1 Terriglobia bacterium | reverse complement strand
TTTCAGCCCCGAGGAATTGCGCGCCGTTCCACACGCGCGCTGGATGGACGGCGCCTGGGACGCCCTGTTCGGCGCGCAGGGCGAGGCCTGTTTCCAGCGTCCGACGTGGCGTCCGGATGAAGACTGATCCGAAACTTTCCGAGTTCTCTCCCGCCCTTTCTCACTAACCGCGCTATGATGCGGGCCACGGACCGCATGGAACGAAGCGCCAAAGAGACATGGCTGTTTGGACTGACCCTGGCCAGCGCGGCCTGTACGTTGATCTCGATTGCCGCCAGTGAAATCCTGGGCGCCGCCGCCTGCCTGCTCTGGATTGCATTGCGGCCCGGGCGGCCGCGCGTTCCGCGCTATGTGATTCCTCTTGTCCTCTTCATGCTTGCGACCATCGCATCGCTGGCGATGTCGCCGGACCCCAGTCGAGGAGGCGCTCAGATCAACAAGTTCGTCCTCTTTCCCATGGGGCTGCTCGCCGCCAATTTCGTCTCGACCGCAGCGCGGGCGAAATGGACCTATCGCGCGCTGATGCTGGCCGCCGCGGCGAGTTCAATTGTGGCCATCGTCCAGTTTGTTCTGGGATACCTGCATTTCAAACAGACGGGAGACTACGCGGACAATCCTGTCATCCTGGCCCGGGCCACCGGTTTCATGGGGCACTGGATGACCTTCAGCGTCGGCGAGATGCTGGTCTGGCTTGGCGCTCTTCCGGCCGTTGCCACGCTGGGGTGGCGGTGGGGCGCGCCGGTCACGGTCATCGGCGCCGGCATTGTGCTGAGTTTCACCCGCGGTGTCTGGATCGGCTCGATGGCCGGGTTTCTCGCGGTCGTATCTGCGCTGCCGCGGAAGTTACTCGTCGCGTTGATGGTCCCGGTCGCCCTGGTGGCATTGATTGCCGCCAAACCCATCTATCAACGGGTGTCCATGAGTTTCGGGGCGGACTTCGCTCCGGACGCGGGGCGCATGGCGCTGCTGAAGGCCGGCGCGCTGATGGTTCGCGATCATCCTCTCTTTGGCGTGGGGCCGGACCGCATCCATGACGAATTCCCCGGCTATTACACCGGCCATATCGATCTGCAGAACTTTTTCTACGGCCACATGGAGAACAACTTCATGCAGATCGCCGCCGAGCGCGGTCTTGTCGCGCTTGCCGCGTTTGTCTGGTTCATGGCCGAGATCTTCCTTGGCCTCTGGAAGCTTCGGCGCAGCGCGGACGATCTCGTGAGGATGGCGGCCCTTTCCGGCCTTGCGGCATTGACCGGCTTTCTGGTCGCTGGCCTGTTCTCTTACGACTTCGGAGATTCGGAAAGCCTGCTGCTGTTCCTGTTTGTGGTTTCGATTCCGTTTGGCCTGGCTTCGCGCGAGGAAAGTCGATCCATCATCTGATGTTAGGAGATGTTCCGTCCCCGGCGGGTCAGAGAATCTGCTTGCCGAATGCGGACAGGATCAGTTCGACGCCGAAATGAGCTGTCTTGTTGCGCGCGTCCAGAATGGGATTGATTTCGGTCAGCTCGAAAGACGCCAGCTTCTTTGTGTCCGCGATCATTTCCATGGCAAGGTGCGCTTCCCGGTAATCGGCGCCTCCCCGAACCGGTGTTGCCACTCCGGGCGATTCGTCCGGATCGAGAAAGTCCGCGTCGAGCGTGACCGCAATGCCGTCTGTCCGGCTGGTCACGATGGAGAGCGCCTCGTCCATCACTGCTCCGATTCCGCGCTTGTCGATCTCCTTCATGGTGAATACGCGGACACCGGACTTCTTCACCATCTCGCGCTCGTCGGGATCCACTTCCCTGATTCCGATCATCACGGCGCGGTCCGGCTGGATCTTGGGTTTGAATCCGTAAATGTCCGTCAACGACGCGGGCCCATAACCGAGAATCGCCGCCATCGGCATGCCATGCACGTTGCCGCTGGGTGAAATCTCCGGCGTGTTCATGTCGGCGTGCGCGTCAAACCAGATCAGCCCAAGTCGCTGGTGGCGGCGGCGGTAGGCTTCGGCCATTCCGGAAACGGTTCCCACCGCGATCGAGTGATCGCCTCCAAGAACCAGGGGAATGCGCTGCCGTTCGTCGGCAGCGAGCACGAGCGCCGCCAGGCGTTCGCACGCGTCTGCAATTTCATGCAGGTATTTCGCGTGCGGGTCGCCGAAGTGATGGGTTTCGGGAATGATCACGTCGATATCCCCCAGGTCCTCGACTTCATGCCCCAGCTGAACCAGTTTCTCGTTCAGGTCTGCGTATCGAATTGCCGATGGACCCATGTCGACGCCGCGCCGGTCCGCGCCCAGATCCATTGGCGCGCCGATAATAGAGATTTTCGCCATGGGGAAAATTGTACCAGCGCGTCACGATTGCAGGGGCGGTCTTGAAAAGGCTTTTCATAGACCGCCCCTGCAAGGGACGGGAAACGCCCGTGGTATATTCTCGCGATTCCAAGACATCAAGGATCTGGCGTGAAAATCGATATCTTCAATCACCTTTTCCCCCGGCGTTTTTACGATGACTATATCGCGCGTGGCGATTCCTTCAAGGACATGGGCAAGCGGGTACAGAATATTGCAACGATCGTGGATCTGGACCGGCGCTTTCGGGCTCTCGATGAGTTCGGCGAGTACGTGCAGCTGATCACGCTGCCCGGGCCCCCGGTCGAGGAACTGGCCGGCCCGGCCGAGTCGCCCATGCTGTCGAAGATCGCCAATGACGGATTGGCCGATCTCGTCCGCCGTCATCCGGACCGCTTCATCGGCTTCGGCGCATCCGTGCCGATGAACAATCCCGACGAGGCGTTGAAGGAAATGGATCGCGCCATTACGCAACTCGGGGCAAAGGGAATTCAGATTTATACCAACGCGCTCGGCAAGCCGCTCGATCTGCCCGAGTTTCAGCCGCTGTTCGAATATGCCGCGCAGACCGACACCGTCATATGGCTGCATCCGGTGCGCGGCGCGG